>NZ_JBNPEC010000072.1:0-18271 GCF_051117345.1 Alcanivorax sp. | reverse complement strand
ACAAAGGTAAGGTGCCTGGGCTAACAAGAAAAAGAACAAGCACAGCCCCTTAACAATTTACCCATGATGAGCACCTTGTATTATTCTTCGCTCTCTCAATGCTTATAAAACCCGTAAAAATACAAAAAGGCTTTCATTATCATTCCACAGCGTGCTCATATTTATTTGAGCATGCACCCATTGATCCCCAATAACAATTCACTACGACCAGAACCAAGCATATAAGACATAGGAAAGGGATGCGCTAATCAACGCTATTAGCATGTGAATGAGCGTCCCGGAAGCTGGCCCAAAGGCATAATTCTTAGTTACGACAGAGTAGGCTATGGCGCCAATTATTATGGGCGCACTAACAATATAGAGGTAATTACGAACACTTAACTCATAGACAAAATACTCAATAAAAAAAGGCCAAAAAAGACAATCAACAGTGAAAAAGATTCTATGAAATCACTAAAACCCCACTTAGAGTCTATTTTTTCCACACCATAGAGCCTTCTCAATATTCTTGAAAAACCTGGCTTCTCCATCTACCTACCCCGTGCAGCAGCTCAGTCTGTTTCCGCCACAGCAATCGACATCTCATTATTGCCTCCTTCAATCAAAGAAGCCCCAGCACCACTAGTAAGTGTCCAGCACAATATACCCGGAGGACTGACTCCCAAAGAAATTCACTGGCTTCTCATGGGCCGTCACTTCCTTGCCCGCATACACCGAGTTACGGATATCGGTTTCCACTTCATCAGACAACTCGATACTGGTCAGTGCCTGATCCAGGTTAGCCTGGGTAATCGTCCAGATTTTCTGACCTTCGGCGGCGGCAAGCTGGATGGCTTTCACCGCACTGAGACCGTGGGCCGGCGCATCTTCCGTGCTGTACATTTGCTCTGGTACGAGGTGTTCCATGGCCGATAGCCGGGCACCACGAGCACGGTTGAACGCCAGCCTGCGCTCCACGTTGCCATCTTTGTCGACACGTGTACCCGCGAAGCGATCCACGTCAATGGCCAGGCCGGTAGCTTTGACGTTACGGGGAATGCCGTAGAAATAGACCGGGGACAGGCTGGTCTTGAAGAGGCCATAGCTGGGGGCACGGTAGCCCACACTGTGTGGCCTGCTTTTCGCTAATCTTGTCCTGCATGTCATTCAGGGCGAAATAACTGAGGATGGTGCTGTAGAGCAGATCACCGACTACCTGCTGCTTGGTCAGGCCCGCAAATTCTTCCGCTTCCAGTTTTTGTCGGGTGCTTTCCAGGTCGGTTTGCAGCTCGGATCCCATAGCGGCACTGATGATCACAGTGCAGGCATTCCGAATTGGCGATCATTACTGGATTAGGGTTTTCAAAACTGCCATTCGACACTTTCACAAATCGACAAATTACTTTTATCTATTAAAATAGCTGAAACAGCATTTTCATTGAAAAAATAAATGCCAGAAGACAAACGATCTCCAACTCCCTAATAATTGTCACCAAAAAAACCACGAGAAAGAGCATCATGCATATATTAAAAAATGAGAACAGCCTCCAATAGACGCTCTCTTCATCTGAAACCACATACCCCATACCAGTATATTTACCATAAATAAAATCAACTTTTTTTCCGCTTATTTCATCTGCCACATCAGAGGGAACCGAAAATTTCACTCCATTTATTGCGGACTCCGCATCCTCAAAATCCGACAAACGATATGCTTTATACCACGGCGGAGAAAACCCTTCAGATAGAATTGCCGCCTCTCCTTTCACAGTATTTTCAAATAAACAATATTCCAGAAACAAGAAAGCATAAACAAAGACCACCAATGAGGAAATAAAATAAACACCCGATAAAGTAAATGCTTCTATATTTTTGTTATTCACAAAACCATCCTAAACACACATACTTTCTTTCCACGCTGTCAATCTGCGACCGAAAAGAGCCATCATCTTACTTAAAATCAAGGGGATACCCCCTTCGCTCCACATTGCCATCCTTGTCGACGCGCGCGCCTGCGAAGCGATCCACGCCCATGGCCAGACCAGTGGCCTTGACGTTGCGGGGAATACCGCAGAAGTAGACTGGAGACAGGCTGGTCTTGGACAGGCCATAGCAGGAGCTCTGCGGCCTAAGTTACATGCCGGCTCTCGGCGAGCTCGCCCTACATGTCATTCAGAGCCAAACTCGCTATTTTTATTTTAATATCCTCTCTATCTTCAGAAGAAAAAACACGCAAGTCTATTTTATTTTTCCCGCTCAGGGCATACAAAGTAAAAAATTTAGAATTAACAAAACAATCGCAGATATCAGAAAATCTCAACTTATAATTTCTCAGTCTACGATCATTATAATCAAGCCCTCCATCATTGATCACCAAAACAGGATTCAACACAAGAGCGACGCCAAAGTATATATAAATGGCAGAAGCCAAAAAGAAGAATATTGAAATGTGATATGACGCATACCCCCCCCAAACCACCCCAGCCAGAAAAAGAACCAATCCAATTAAAATCCAGCTGTAGCAATAATATTTACGGGCCCAGTATTTATGCATTCACATAACCCCCCATACGGATGCAACTATTGATAGCACGGCCAAAACAAAGGCAGTTATCGGGGCGGAAATCATAAACCCGACAGCAGTAAGAAAAATCCCCAGGAATGCAAGAACCTGAGTTTTAACATCATTCCATGAAAGCTCATCATTAAAAACCAGTTCTAGGATAACAATATGCAATGCCAAAGAGAGCGTTAACGGAATTAGTATAGGGGCAATCATAACTCCGGCTACTGACCCTGCCAAAGCAATCCCTCCTATAGCAAGAACACCAACTCCCGCAACAAAGATGTCCCCACCATTTTCGCCGCCCTCAATCAAATAAGCCCCAGTCCCGCTATATGGATCCAGCACAATATACCCAGAAGACTGGCTCACAAAGAAATCCACCGAGCTCTCATGGGCCGTCGCTTCTATGCCAGCATACATCGATTACGGATCCATGCCCTATGTGTACTCATATTGCTTGAAGCTGGCATCCATGGGCACCCAGCTATCGCGCACGCTATATTTGGGGCCCAGGCTGGGGTGATATGATAGTCGATCCATCCCTCCACCCACACATGCTAAAGATTGATATGGGCAACTCCCCCACCGCTGACCATGTCTGCATTGCCCCCCCTGCCCCAGAATATTTCAGTCGGCTTTTTATTTGTAATTTTTATAATTTATTATCGCCCCACAAAAGAAAGCAATGCAAAGCACTATATTTACTACACCTCCATGCCCAGAAAAAAAATAGATGTAAAACTGATACAGTGCGCTTATAGAGAAAAAAAGTTTAAGTATCACATTTTTTTTTGCATTAGAAACCATCATCTATCCTCCCAGACATGCCTCTCGACTACCATCCAGATCAAGAATAACATTGCCATATCCCAAAATTGCTAAAATCGACCCAATAGCCGCCTGCAAAGAGCCAAAAAGCGGCATCAAAATGAGACCAAGCGGAGTCAATCCCGCCAACAGTCCAGCAAAGAAGCACTTTCGATCAAAAGTCACTCCTGAAAGAAAAATATCTAATAACTGGAAGATGCCAGCGTGAACAAGCACAGAAAGAAGCAAAGGAAGCGCCAAGCCACCAGAGAATGACAACGCCATCACACCAGCCACAGCAATTGCCATCCCAAGAAGCAGACCAGCTAGATATGAACCATTCTCCCCACCCTCAATCAGATAAGCTCCAGCCCCACTATAGGGATCCAGCACAATATACCCGGAGGACTGGCCCCCAAAGAAATTCACCGGCCTCTCATGCGCCGTCACTTCCTTGCCCGCATACACCGAGTTACGGATATCGGTTTCTACCTCATCGGACAACTCGATACTGGCCAGCGCCTGATCAGGTTCCCCTGCGTAATCGTCCAGATTTTCTGCCCTTCAGCAGCAGCAAGCTGGATGGCTTTCCCCGCACTGATACCGTGGTCCGGCGCATCTTCCGTGCTGTACATCTGCTCCAGCACCAGGTGCTCCATGGCCGATAGCCGGGCACCACGAGCACGGTTGAACGCCAGCCTGCGTTCCACGTTGCCATCCTTGTCGACGCGTGTGCCCGCGAAGCGATCCACATCCATTGCCAGGCCGGTGGCTTTGACGTTGCGAGGGATACCGTAGAAGTAGACTGGAGATAAGCTGGTCTTGAAAAGGCCATAGCTGGGAGCACGGTAGCCCACACTGTGAGCCTGCTTTTCGCTAATCTTGTCCTGCATGTCATTCAGGGCGAAGTAGCTGAGGATGGTGCTATAGAGCAGATCACCGACTACCTGCTGCTTGGTCAGACCCGCAAATTCTTCCGCTTCCAGTTTTTGTCGGGTGCTTTCCAGGAGGCACAGGAGGGCATTCAAAACTCTACATAATCGTTACCAGCAGCCCCTCTGATTAAAGAGGGTTTTTATGTATAAATCCGCCCCCTTTACAACCCCCAAAAACTAAAGCACAAAAGACCAACCAAAATAAGCACCCCCGCAGCCAGAAAACCAGATCTCCCATCTCTATCACCAACTGCGCCAGACCTAAAAATATACCCAAACGATGGTTCTTTTTTGGAAAAATGACAATAATTTGAACTTTCAACTTCCTCTTTCACCTTCGTGGCTTTTTTTTCTGATGAGAACAAACCTTTCCCATAAAAACCTATTCTACTAGATTTGTATTTTTCACCATTCACTGAATACTCAAAAGCAACCTCTACTCGATAGAGATCTATCGGAGAAAAAAAAACCGAATTCCTCTTCGTGAATCACAACACAATCAATTATGCGGACCCTGGAAAGGCCATACGGGGAAAACCTCCAATAAACCATAAACGGCCAAAAACCAAATACCAAAAGGGAGCAACCAAGCAGAAAAAGAAAAATCAACGACAATTCCCCGACTGAGACACCAACCATGAAAACCCTACATCTAAAACAGCTCCTGTGGCAAATGCAGCCAATGGGTTAGTAAACGTCAAAACCAGATTAACCACAAGAAGACTTATAATAGCGAACAAGCTCATAACATATGCCACCGCCTCAAAACGGTTCATACACTTAAGCCCATTAGCAAGCAAGGAGTGCGCAAACTTTGCGATCTCTAAATACCTTACAATTTTTCCCAAAATAGGAAGCTTTTCACCTCCGTACTTTGCCAAGCTTTCAAAAAAACCATAGAAGTATGTTAATGTGTTTATCACATACCCCAAACCATTCAATAGCCCCCCATTCTCCCCACCCTCAATCAGATAAGCCCCAGCCCCACTATAAGGATCCAGCACAATATAGCCGGAGGACTGGCTCCCAAAGAAATTCACCGTTCTCTAATGGGCTTTCACTTCCTTGCCCGAATACACCGAGTTACGGATATCCGTTTCCACTTCATCAGACAACTCGATACTGGCCAGCGCCTGATCCAGGTTCCCCTGGGTAATCGTCCAGATTTTCTGACCTTCGGCGGCGGCAAGCTGGATGGCTTTCACCGCACTGATACCGTGGGCCGGCGCATCTTCCGTGCTGTACATCTGCTCCAGCACCAGGTGCTCCATGGCCGATAGCCGGGCACCACGAGCACGATTGAACGCCAGCCGGCGCTCCACATTGCCGTCCTTGTCGACGCGAGTACCAGCGAAGCGATCCACATCCATGGTCAGGCCGGTGACTTTGACGTTGCGAGGGGTACCGTAGAAGTAACTGGAGACAAGCTGATCTTGAACAGGCCACAGTTTATAAAAAGTGTCGATATGGCAAACTCAGAACGCCTTTAGCACCATGCTTCATCCCTTTCCTATAAACCAAAAAAATTAAAAACCAAATAAACAGCTATAACAATTAACCCAGATCCCAAAAAACCCGATCTGCCATCTCTATCGCCAACAGAATCAGACTTGATGACATAACCAAACGACGGTCTACGCAAAGAAAAATAGCACTCCTTTGAATTCAAAACTCTCTCTCTTACCTCATTGGCTTTTATTTCAGATGAAAATTTCCCAGTACCTGCATACCCTATTTTGTTTGACCTATATTTCACCCCGCTTACCGAATATCGAATATCGGCCGATAAAGTATAGAAATCAAATGGAGCGAAGCCATACTCCTGCTCATGAATTATATTGCATTCGACTTCTTCAATTTCTACTTTCCCATACGGAAAATACAAAAAAAACTTTCCTTTATTCCAAAGACCGAAAACAACAAGAACAGCTCCTAAAAAAAGAATAAAAATCATCGGCAATTACCTGACTGAGACACCAACCATGAAAAACCCACATCCAAAGCAGCGCCCGTGGCAAATGCTGCCAAAGGATTTGTAAACGACAGAACAAGATCAACAATAAGCAAGCTTATAATAGCGAATAGACTCATTACGTAAGCGACAGCCTCAAATCTGTTCATGCATTCCAAACCATTTGCCAGCAACGAATGAACAAACTTTGCTATATTCAAGTATTGCACTATTTTATTTAGAATTGGTAATTTGCTCCCTCCATATTTTGCCAGACTTGCAATAAATTCATAAAAATATGTAAGTGTATTTATTACATAACCCAAACCATTCAATAGCCCCCCATTCTCACCACCCTCAATCAAATAAGCCCCCGCCCCACTATAAGGATCCAGCACGATATACCCAGAAGACTGGCTCCCAAAGAAATTCACCGGCCTCTCATGGGCTGTCACCTCCTTGCCCGCATATACCGAGTTACGGATATCGGTTTCTACCTCATCGGACAACTCGATACTGGCCAGCGCCTGATCCAGATTAGCCTGAGTAATCGTCCAGATTTTCTGCCCTTCAGCAGCAGCAAGCTGGATGGCTTTTACCGCACTAATACCATGGGCGGGCGCATCTTCCGTGCTGTACATCTGCTCTGGCACCAGGTGTTCCATGGCCGACAGCCGGGCACCACGGGCACGGTTGAACGCCAGCCGGCGTTCCACATTGCCATCTTTATCGACGCGCGTGCCGGCGAAGCGATCCACGTCCATGGCCAGGCCGGTAGCTTTGACGTTGCGAGGGATACCGTAGAAGTAGACTGGAGACAGGCTGGTCTTGAACAGGCCATAGCTGGGAGCACGGTAGCCCACACTGTGAGCCTGCTTTTCGCTAATCTTGTCCTGCATGTCATTCAGGGCGAAATAACTGAGGATGGTGCTGTAGAGTAGATCACCGACTACCTGCTGCTTGGTCAGGCCTGCAAAGTCTTCTGCCTCCAGTTTTTGCCGGGTGCTTTCCAGGTCGGTTTGCAGATCTTGGGCCTGACTTTGGCTGATGCCTTGCAGGTTCAACGCCAAGGCCCTGTATTCCCCGGCAACGGCTTCGTTCTGACTGGTACGCCAACCCTGGTTGGGTTGCCAATACCCCATTTCGGATTGTAGCTCGGACCCCATGGCGGTATTGGTGGTTGCCGTGGCTACTACCTCGCTGCCAATAGTAAATTCGCCGGTCAGGTCGATCAGGTAGCCCGGCAAGGTATCGGGAATATCGTTTGGGTCGACCTCGCCGTTTTCATCCGGCTCAGGCAGATAGCTGGCCAGGGTTTCCTCATCTTCCGGGGTAGCCGGCTTGAAGGACAGGGCCAGCTTGCGACCGGCCAGGGCCACAGTGGGCTGCTGGATGCTGATCAACTCGCTACCCTGCCGGCCGAACTGGTTGGTATAGAGCTGGTAACGGAATTTCCAGCGCAGGTTGTCCGGTAGCTCGGACGCTACCAACTTCCGTGTCAGCAATTGATAAGGCAGTCCAGCAGCCAGCTGCTGGTGGATCACTGTCTTGATGCTCTGAGTGCCCAGCACTTCCCCTACGGTGGCGTCAGGGGCCTGGTTTTCCAGAAAAGTTTCCAGTTGGGTGCGGTAATCGGCAAAGGCATCTTCCATGGCCTGCTGGGGTACGCCTTGCACCCAGCCTTCCTCTTCGTTGATGGTGCTTTGTTGTTCGATGGTCTGGGCCAGACCTTCGGCATCGAAGGGGACCTGCTCTTCCAGAGCCATACCCTCCGTATATTCGTATTGCTTGAAGCTGGCATCCATGGGCACCCAGCTATCGCCTACGCTATGTTTGGCACCACGGCTGGGGTGATAGTCGATCCAGGCCTCCACCCACACATGCTCCAGGTTGATGTGGGTGATTTCCCCTCCGCTGACCATGCCAACATTGGGGATACCGCCCTGCCCCAGAAGATCGCTGGCGGCTTGCGGTGTATTGACGTTGCCTACCCAGTTCATCACCTGATCGGCAGGCATTTGCACGGTACCGAACGTGTAGCGGGCAGGGATGTTGGCGGCACGGAGCAAGGCAACCAACAAGCTGGCTGTGTCGTAGGCATTGCCCTTACCGTGTTGCAGGGTGTAATCCGCGCCCTGGATGGAACCATGGCTGGGAATAAACTCGATGTTGTTGCGAACCCACTGGTAGATTGCCACTGGGTCGTGATCCAGCGCTTGCGCCTTCGCACGGACGGCATCGGTGAGCTGGGCATCCAGCGTGGCGGCCAGGTCCTCTTCCGTGGGGCCTCCGGGTTGTCCGAGCATGTCGGGGGTAATGACGTTACTGGCCAATTGCACACCACGCTCGAACAAGGGGAGCGCATTCCTGGCGCTTAATTCTCTGGCGGTGGTGGACGGCTCCGGTGTCAGGTTCGGGTCCGGGGTGCCCCATGGCAAGTTGTTCGGGTCAAAAGGATCACGGGGCTTTTCCAGGGTGAAGCTGTCCATCCACTCTTTCAGCGATGCCGCCGCGTCCTGCTGCTCCTGCAGACTCTCTGCTTCCAGCATGGCAGCCATCCGAACTTGCATAGTCTGGTAGCGTTCCCGGTATTGTTGACGAGCCTCGGCGTGCCGCTGCTGAATTTTCTCTGGCAACTGCTTCTCGCGCAGCCGCTTGCCAGTGGCATCAAATTCTTTCAGCGCCTGCTGATGCAGATACTCGGCCCTGCCAGCCAACCAGCTGAGGTCGTCAACGCCTTCCAGCGTCAGTTGGCTCAGCCCTATAACCGAAAGCATGTTATCCAGCATGCCGCCTTCCTTGGCCAAACGCTGGTCAATCACCGCTTTGCGGTCACGGACCTTGTCACGAACATGCTTGAGCACCTGATCCAGATGCTGGTTCTTCGCTTCCCAGCGAGCCTGCTCGGCAATGTCCTTCTGGCGCTCTACCTCCAGTGCGACTGCCCAGGATGGCCAGATCACCCCATTAAGGAGGAACAGCACTGCCGCCATCGCAATGGTGCGGGCAAATCGGCCGGACTCACGGATTTTCTCCATCGCTGGCGCGTCTACGTTATGCACCTTTCCCCTGTGCTCCATGAGTCCATTCCCCCGTAACATACTCTTAGCCTCGATGCTTGTTCCGTTCATAACACTCTCGCCCCCCATTAGCGGTTCAAGGCCCAAATTGCCCAATCCAGATCTACGCGTAGCGATGGGGCATCCGGGTGACTTGAGCCTGCCAGCGCCGATGTGGCTTTCAGGGCCTTTTTGATGGCGAGGGCTTCGTGCCCGTGATTATTGGCCACCACCGCCATTTCCAGCAGAAGCGCCGCTTTCTTCAGTTTCAGGTCAAGCAGGGACTGACCGTAGGCCGCCTGTACGGCCTGGGTCACTTCCATGAGGGTCTGGGTGTCCGGCCCTTCCTGCAGTGGCAGCATTTCCGATAGCATCAGCGAGGCACCGCTACCAAGGCTGGCCGTCACCTCCGCGCTTAATGCGGCCGAGCCCTGCGAGAAGTTCGGAACCAGCCAGGCGTGCAGATTACGCTGCTAGGTTTCACCCAAAGCCACCTGCCCGGCCAAGGGCCCATTCTGTGTGGAGGGCCAAGTGTTCAGCACATCGCCACCTGAAGACATAGCCAGATCTGCCTGTACATCGACAGCGGGCCCCGTGTTTTGCAACGACAGCGTGACAGGGAACACTGTGCCCGGGCGATTTATCAGATTTTCTGCTGTGGTGTATTCCAATGCCCGCGACAACAACCCAGCATGGTGCTCACTGCCACCTTCGGCGACCGCTTCGGCCAGTAGGTCGTAACCAACATACACAGCCCTACCCTCGCCGTAATCAAGATAGGTAACGGCATCGTGCTCACTGGAATAAGCCAGACACTGAAGCGAATGGTCACTGACCCCCTGATACGAGGCGGCAACATCGGCTTGATGGTGATGTATGCGCGGTAATCGGCGATCCAGAGTCAGTGGCAGATAGGCCGGCTCGGAGAGCGGGGATTGCATAAATTCCACGCCATCCGCCCGATGACCCTCCCAGCCCAGCAGACTAAACAGATAGTTACCAAGCAGACTCTCGTGTGGATGGACCCCCAAGGTCTGATACAGGGGCAGAGTCCGCGGCCTGTCACCGGCGGCATACACCAGCCCATCGCCCCGATTGACCGCTTCCCGCAGTTGCTTGGCGGTCCAGTGTCCCAACGGCACCCGGTCTGCCAGCAACAGATACTGCTGATAATTCCCAGATAACAAGGCATCACGGAAACCACCCAGAGAATCCACCAAGGTGTAGCTGTAGCCATTTTCAGTGAGGAAGGCATCCAGCCATTGTTGTTGCTGTGCCAGTGAGGGTATTTCCGACTGTTCATGTACAGACGACCCACTTTCGCTTTCCTCGACCTCGATATCCACGACTTCGAAGTCGCCGAGGCGCTGGCCAAGTGCCGGAAAATGCCCGCACTTGAATCCTGTCAGACCGGTTTCCAACTTTCCTTGCAGGAAAAGGAATATGGGGTACTTGGCAACAATATTGTGTTTGCCCCCTAGCAGCGCTGAGCCGGATACCCGAACCTCAACCGCCTCCCGGGTAAGGCTGGTCACCGCCACATTCACATCGGCGCCTATATTGCTGTCCAGCAAGTCGGTAAAGGCTTGAGGTGTCGATGCCTCCAGATCCAGGGTGAAGAAGAGGGAATTCAGCGCTTTCACGCTTACCAGGGTGCTCGCCGATAGCGGTTTGGGGAATTCTGCACGCAAAGTCAGCCAGTCCACAGCGGTACAGGTATCTTGCTGCTTGTCCGTCAGCACCAACAATCTCGGCTTCCCTGACAGGGAAAGCGCGGTCTCCAGAGAAATCGGCGGCTCCACCATCTGGAAGATCGCAGTGTCCACATCCCGCTGCTCACCATTTTCTTCCACCTGCAGGGCGCAGGCATGGCGAGTCAGGTTAAAGCCTGCCGTCCCAAACACATCCGAGAAAGTGGTTGTCTCCCCCGGCTGCAAACTCACTGTTCGTGTATCGCGATGCAGCTCGGCCTGGTTATCCACATCCAGTCGGGAGTTGATCACTGTCAGGTTCTGTATCGCCTCGCTGCTGATATTACGGAGCGTGAAATCACAGGTTTGCGGATCCCCCTGGTACACGCTAGCAGCGCGGGCCTGGACCTCACCTTCCACGGCTCTGATTGAGCTGATGCTGACGGTGAATGCCTGCCTGTCACTGGCCAGCACATCCCCATCATCGTCAGTCAAGGTGCCTACCGCTTCATAGTTGCCGGCGGTCACATCTTCCAGAGACAGGTTTTCGTAGAGCTGCACAACCTGGCCAATAGCCAGACCGGCCAATACATATTCTTTATTGAGCAACACGTCGCCGCTCTCGTCACTGACAACCAGGCGATAGTTGGCAGGCTGTATCAGTGTGCTACTACTGCTATTGAGCAGGGTATTCTCAATGACAGCCTTGTCACCCAGGTAATAACTGGCTTTATCAGTACCCACACCCACCGTCGCAACGGGGGCAGACACATCTCCACCTTCCCGGATTGAGAAGGGCACCGTCTGCGAGTCAAGCCGCTCTCCACTTTGGCTATACAGTTCGGCAATCGCCTGATAATCACCTGCCAGTGTCACCCCACTATTCCAGACCACGCCCAGCAAACGCTGCTCACCGGATGGCAAATCTGGCACCGGTTTACTACCAAGATTTGCAACCAGGGCGCCGCTACTATCGAGAATGCTATGTTGCACTGAATAGTCTGCTTCCACCCCGCCGGTATTGGTCACCAGGGAGTCCAAGTTCAGCGCTTCGGTTGGAGCTAGCAGGCTATCTGACAGAGTCAGCGTGAGCGATCCTCTGCGTGCGGCCACTTTCTTCTGAGCGAGATTATTGGTGTTATTGCATTCTGCCACCTGGCCCTCGATAGCAGCACGAGCATAAAGAGTGACACCCTGCAGCTGGTCGGGATCAACATCGTCCATCACCGCATTTTTGTGAGCGCCACTTTCAACTCCGCCACTAACAACCAAATCACCAATTTCTGCACCGGTGTCAGGGTGACCATCAAACAGCGTGATATGGATATCTTCTGAAATGTCGGCAGATCCCGCATTACCTATAACCATGGCAACTGAGGCCAGCTCTCCCACGCCATTGTCCACGAACTGAAGGGCACCAAGAGTCAAATCAGGGATCTTTGTTTCTTTTGCAACTTTCGAGGAAATACCTTCGATGTATTCCTCATAGCTATCCACCATGAGGACAAAACCACGCTCTCCGCCCGCCGGTTTGGGGAAGACAATACTGCTGAGAAGCGTTTCATTTGCCCCACCACCAACACCAATAGAATTGATGACATCAATACCTGCAGCCCGAGCCCTTTCAGACGCAGCAACGGCAGCTGATTGGCTAGACTGACCATCCGTTGATACATCAATCACCTGCAATGCAGTAGGTGGATTCGCATTACCGATGACCTCTGTCGCCCCATCGATGCAACTATGAATCGACGTCCCGCCTCCGCGTTTTCTGACACCACGAATCGCATCAGCCAGGCTGGCCACGTTATCTTCTTCGATCACTGTCGGATCGATTTCAAGATAATCTCTACTGCTGAATTGCAGTAACGACAACCGCATTGATCCGTCACGGGGAACAATATTCGGATTCTCGATAGCCTGGGCGGTCCCTTCCAGCTGCAGTTGAAATTCCGAATAACTGACACTACCGGAAGAGTCGAGGCACAAGGCCAGATCCAGGTAGGGTTTCTGATTACTCGCACACTCACCAGCCGTGCTTTCAGTGTTGTTGGTTTCCGATAGCTCGGAAATAGCCTCGCCCGCATCAAGCAGGATATGCAAAGGCGCATCACGGAACGGCAAATCACCCTGAACCGGCACGCTGATACGCTGAGTGGTGTCTACCTCCAGTATTTCCTCAACGGCGGTTTCGCCAAGTACCGGATCATGGTCCGGACTAAACACACCATCACGGTCTGCATCACTGAACACCCGCACAGAGAAAGGCTGCGCTAGATCAGCATTCCCGCGATTAATAATCACAACATCCAGTTCACCCGACACTTCGAAGGTATCCGGGTCAGACAGCAGATCTCCAGACTGGGTACTTTGCACTGCAAGATCGGGCAACAAGGCATCGATCCCCGGTTGGCGGAGACGGACTTCACCCAGATCAAGATCACCACCCGTTGCGATGACAACAGGGAACGACAAGGGCTGATAGTCCACTTGTGAAAATTCGAGCGTGTATTCGCCCAGAGGCAGACCTTTCACCTCGAAACGTCCGGAGGAATCTGTCATGGCCTCGCCGGCCACTGTCGAAGATGAAACCTTGACCTTAACCAGAACCCCCTGCAACGGATTCTGAGTACGCACATCCACCACCTTGCCGCTGATACTGTTCACCGCACTATCCAGTGGCACCAGCTCCAGCTCCCCAAGGTCATTGATAACACCCGCCTCAACGCGTGCAGTGGCGCCAATGGCACTATAGCCGGAAGCGGTAATGGTAATTTCTACCTCAGCCGCCAAAAGCTCCCTGAGCTGAAAATGCCCATCACTGTCGGTAATAACTGTTACCGGTGCAGTACCATCCAGGTAATCGACAGAGACTTGTGCCTCCATAATCCCCCGGCCGGTAATCGCGTCAATGACAACACCCTGGAATCCACCCGGCTGCTGTTGCGGTGCATCGCCAGAGGGGGCAAGCAGCGGGGAAAACTCCACGCTGGCCCCGTCAGATACCTCTGCTTCAGCGGATACACTCTCAAAACCTGCTGCCGACACCCCCAACGTCAGGTTACCTGCAGGTAAGTCCTCTAGACGATATTGACCCTGTGCATCCGTAGTGACCGATTTGGCAACACCCTGCACTTCCGCGCTGACCATTGCACCGCTAATCGATGCTCCCTGGTGACTGCTGCTAATGGTGCCAAAAACATTCACACCCTCCGGCACCGCCGCCTTCAATGCGGGGGAAAACAGCAGGGTTTGGCCAGCCGCCATTTCCGCATTACCGGTTACTGACTCATAGCCTTGCGCTGAAGCAATAATACTAAGCGGTCCCGCCGGCACTTCACTGAACAGGTAGGAGCCATCCGTCGCCGTGCCAGAGGAAAGGCCCGTGCCGGCCAACGTTACCGTTGCCTGCGCTAACGGAGCCCCGCTATCCCGATCCGTGATGGTGCCGCGTACAATGCCGGTTTGCAGGGGCTCGCCGGTATCCGGATCAGTTTTCTGGATATTAAGCGACAACGCACCGAGATCCCGCTTGTCGCCGGTTGTCAGCACCGTGTTGAGCACCAGGGTGCTATACCCTCCTTTGCTCATGGAAATCTGGTAAAGGCCAGGCGTCAGGCGGTTGGCAAAAAATCCACCGCCTGCATTGGTGACAAGCTGGCGAGATTCAGGCCCGGCAAGAGCAATATCAACGCCTGCAAGAGGCTGGCCGCTCTGGGCATCCACGAGGGTACCGGTAAGGCTTGTCATGTCTGCAGCGGGACGGGATGCTGCCGACAGTACACGCAGGGCCAGAGCCGTGACATACACATCCTGCTCGAAATCCCCATCCGGGTTCTGCCTGTTTTGCAGCGCATTCAGTGCCTGCTGGAGGGAAGTCCGGTCAACTGCCCGCGACACCAGGGCATACAACGCCAATGCAGAACTTTCAGTATCGCCCCAGAGCTGACCCTCTTGCTGGGCCAGCAAGAAATCCTCGGCTGCTTGCAGAGGAGACTCCACATCATAGACATGGCGATACTGCCAAAGCGCATGCATAGCCAGAGCGGTAATCTGGACTCGCCCCACATCGCCAGCCAATGCCCAACTGCCATCATCATTCTGGGCATTGATCAGATATTGCAGCGCATAGGCAGCAGGCTCCTGAGTAATGCCCAACAAGGATAGTGTTTCCAGTGCGTAGGCTGTGCTTAATGGGTCTGGGTCATAGCCGGGAAATGCCCCAAATCCGGAACCGGCTATTTGGCGCTTAAGCAATTCGTCCTGTGCCTCACCAAACTCCTGGACCAGTGCGTAAGCCGTCCGGATACTACGGGACAGGTTCTCCGCACTGTGATCTGCATCGACGCTGGCAAGATAGCTGGTCACACCACTCAACGCACCGACAAGACTCTGATCCGCATCAAGCAGGTTGATTGTGGCTTCCGTGGTGGACTGAAAGGTGATGGCTTTTGAGGCGGGAGAGTCCAGACTACCATCGGCCTGAATTTGATCAACAAGCCACTGTTTTGCCGCCTCCTGGCTTCCCAACCCTGGTACAGGAAGCAATAACAACAGACAGAAAAGGGCCTGAATCCAGCCCCAGATACCCGAACGTGACGCAGCCATGCGATCCCCCGCTTGTAACCCTACGCTTCTTTTATGAGATAGAGCGCAAAGGCTACCAGCAAGGTACAAGCTATTATGTAAGACATCTCTTAAGGAGGGTGTAAGCGTTTTACCTAAAAACCGGCAACACCTTAACGTTGAAGAAACATTGGAATGCAGTTATTTAGCGCCGCTCAACTGCAGCATGTAGATGACGGTGTTGCGGATTTCGTCGTCGCTGCAGTCGAAGCAGCCTCCACGAGGGGGCATGGAGTTGATGCCGGCGATGGCTTCCTGGACCAGGGTATCGAAACCTTCTTCTTCGATTTCGTGGGACCAGTAGAGGCGGTGTTCCTTGCCGACACGGGGAGCGCCCAGGGCGCCGGAGCCGTGGCAGGTAACACAGTATTGGCGATACAACTGCGCCCCGTCGCGCATCTGCGAAGCATCCGCAGTGGTCGGGGCGCTATCGTCGGAACAGGCTGCCAGCCACAAGGCCGACAGCAGGATTCCCAGAGAACGCAGCAAGGTTACTGGCTCTGCTCGACCATGTACTCGACGGCGGCCTTGATCTCGTCGTCGGAGCAATCCATGCACATGCCCTTGGGCGGCATGGCATTAAAGCCTTCGATGGCGTGCTTGACCAGGGTGGCATTGCCCTTGGCAATACGTGGCCCCCAGGCAGCAGCATCGCCGGTCTTCGGCGCACCGGCGGCACCGGTGGCGTGACAGGCGGAACAGGCGGACTGGTGAACCTGTTCACCGCTACGCGGACCACTGGCGACTTCTTCAGTGGCAGCAGCAGCGCTGCCACAATCTTCACCCTCGACGCACACAGAACCTACCGGCTGAAGACGTTCGGCGATGGCGCGCTCACTGAATACAGATCGCTCACCCAGCGGGTACGGGGAAATTTCCTTGGCGCTCTTGGCAGCCACGCTACCGGCGGCAAACAGGGTAGCGACCAGTACCAGGCTGGCAGTCAGCATCTTTTTCACGATTCCACCTCTATTCTCTGTGATTCGCCCGAGGGCGCTGCGGCGGGATTATACCCGCTCAGGGCGTGGGGACAAAACGCTTGCTGTTACGCGGCCTTATTTAGTCTATCTCGACGCGAGGTAATGACAGGGTGAAGCGGCTGCCTTCGTTAGGCACACTGTCCACCCGAATGTCACCGCTGTGGCGCTCCGTCACCACCTTGACGAAGCGCAGCCCCATGCCCGCGCCGCGTGTGCGGGCGCCACCACTGGTGCTGGCGCGGCTGAAGCGCTGGAACAGCCGCTCCTGGAATTCCGGCGGAATGCCCACACCCCGGTCGCGTACTTCACAGAGCACGGCCTCCTCCCGGGCATACAGGCGCACATCCACGGAACTGCCCGCATGGCTGTATTTAATGGCATTGGTGAGCAAATTCACCATTAACCGCTCGAGCAATTCATTATTGCCCAGCACCCAGACCTCCTGATGGGGGTCATAATCAAAGCGCAGGGTGATATCGGCCTGCTGGGCCTGAATCTGCACCATGTCGATGGCGCTCTCCACCACATCGAGCATGTCCTGCTCGTTCATTTCTACCGATTCCACCGCTTCCACCCGGGCCAGCTGCAGAAACTGCTCGGCGATATTCAGGTTGCGCTGGGCATAGTGCTGCACGTTGTCCAGAAAGCCCTCCAGGGACTGTCCATCGCCCTGCTGACGCATTTTCTCGGTGAGCGCCAACACCGACACCATGGGGGAGCGCAGGTCATGGGAGAGGAAATCCAGCATTTCCGAGCGGGCCCGCATGGCCTGCTTCACATCGCTGATGTCCTTAAAGGAGATGATCATCATCCGACCCGGATTGTCACCGGCATGCACCAGCAGAATATCCAGGTAGAGGTCTGCCCCCTGACGATTGCGGCATTCCAGCTGGGTACGCCCTTCGGCCAGGGATTGACGCAACAACTCGTCCCAGCTGTGCTCGCGCAGGTCCAGCTCCCGCCCCAGATCCGTCACCATGGGCTGACCCGCATCCAGAGCACCCATTTCCAGACCGAGAAGAAAGGAAGCCTGGGGGTTGGCGTAGACGATCACCCCACAGGCATCGGCGATGATCACCCCTTCGCGGATCTGCGCCAGGGTCACCTGGAAGAAGCGGGTCAGCGCTTCCTGACGGTCTTCTTCCCGGCGCAGCCGATCGATGTGTTTTTCCAGCACTTCATAGCGGGGCCCCACAGTGGGTGCATGGGTGCGCACCCGTACCAGCATGGCCCGCACCCAGTAGTCGTAGGTATCCGCATGCAGGGCCTGATGCCACACCAGGTCCAGCTCGTAACGACGCCCCTCATGCTTGAAGCGATACTGGCGCGCCAGCGACCCTTTCCAGGTGGCTGCGGGCAGGCTGTCGCCACCCCGCCAGGGCTTTTCCCCTCCCAGCAATCGCCAGGCACGCACAGGCAGCACCTGATCGAACATGCGCCCCATCTGCTCCAGGGTGGAAGGCCGGGTCAGACGCTGATTCAAATCGCTGTATTCGGACAACCGCTCCAGGGCATGACGCATATAGGACAGGGAATATTCCAGGCGCCGCCAGGTCCACAGCGGATAGCCCATCAATGCCGCCACCATGGCCCCGGATGGCCGGAACCACAGCCGCAACACGATCACCACCACCATGCTTGTCAGCAGCCAGAGCAGAATCCACCCGGACACCCGCC
>NZ_JBNPEC010000092.1:0-18328 GCF_051117345.1 Alcanivorax sp. | reverse complement strand
CGGCAATGTACTAACGCAGGTCACAGTGAACTGGTCGTGTACCCGTGGTTTTTTTGATTCTAACCAGAGCACCATGTGCGTTCATGTGGGCAACGACAATAGCGGCGGCATGTTGCCGCGGCGGCTTGTACCCAATAGCAACCAACCGCCATCCCTCCCCTTCAATGTCTATACAACCGCAGCCAGAGTCGAGGTGGTTGGGCAACCGGGAGGCGCCACCAACGCGGGCATACCCGTCAATGTGAATATGCCCTTTTTCACCTTTAATGACAGCGGCACCGTTACGCTGTACGGATTGCTGCCCGGTCCGCTGCCGGGAACTACAAGGGCAGAGTTTCATCAGGCTCTGATGACCGGCTCTCAAGTACGCGTCCGCCCCGGCGGCTTCAACCAGAGCTGCAGTGCCAACGCTGGCAACATTACCAGTAACTACACACTCACCGCCCAGGTAACCATCCCGGATCAATGCCAGGTATCCGCCTCCGATCTGGATTTTGGTACCCGCAATACTCCTCTCACCCAGGCTGACAGTACCTCCACCGTTACCGTTCGCTGCACCAATACCACTGACTTCGAGGTGGGACTGAACGGGGGGCTTACCGGCAATCGGCAAATGAGCAACGGCACAGCGCAGGTTGCCTATGAACTTTATCAGAATGCGGGCCGCTCGGTGCTTTGGGGGAATCTGCCGGGCACCCGCCGTACAGGTATCGGTCAAGGCACCGGTTCGGCGCAGAACCTGACCGTTTTCGGTCGTGTGTTTGCCGACCCCACCGCCGGAGAAGGCAGCTACTCGGACACCGTGACCGTCGAAGTCACCTTTTAAACCGACTCAATGATCATCAGCCGTTCCATGGCAGCATGAACCGCCTCCTAATGTGGCCGGCTGCAACAGCGGATTGCGCTGGCAGCGAGCAGCACGGTCATATCCAGAATCCAGACCATTGGCCCGATACCGGACTGCCCCGAATTCACACGAGCAGCAAGAAAGACCAGGCATTCATCTCCCATGTCATTACTGAGAAATAATCCCATTCACATCTCCATGCACACCCCGAACACCATTCATACTAAATGAACAATCTGTAACTGTTTTTCCCTTCATCAATAGACGTATGCTGTCTGTGAAGTGGCTTAACACTTTTTATGTATATTGCGCAGCTGGCAACGTACCGGGAAACCACAGAATCCTAGTGGCCCTGATAACCAACATGCGCGTAGGGAAACCACCAGGCAAGGAGCTTGTTCTGATGAAAAAACATATCCGGTTAGCCAGCGTGGGCTCCATTCTGGTGGCCGCCTCCATGAACGCCACGGCCGTTACCAATACCATGACCAACATCGTGACCCTGGCAGATGCCTGTGACGTGGCCGCGATTGGTACGGATTTCGGTGTGCTATCCGCTCCCATCCCTGCTGGAGGTGTCAACAACGTTATCACCGCCAACACGGCCACCGGCAATGCCATTACCGGTAACGATGCGCACCCGAATGCCGGTGCAGATGGTGGCGCAGGCAATGATGATACGCTGACGCTGAATACCCCTATTGGCGCACTCAATACTGCACTTGCTGCCATTCTGGATCCCCTGACAGCGCAAGCGTTGACGGTACCCGGGGTTTACGTGGCCTGCACCACCACGCCAGTCAGCGTTACCCTGGAAGGCCCGAGGGTGACAGGCGGCTCGGTCAGCTTTACCACCACCACTACCGCAGGTGCCCAGGGCCCGATCGTGACCAGCATCATGGATGGTGTGGGCGGCGGAGCAGTGGCTACCACCAACCAGGTCAACTACGAGCTGAGCTTCACGGAAACCGTGGTAAGCCAGGATGTATTGGGCCTGGTTAACCTCTTCACCGGTGTCTATACCTCTATCGGCAGTATTCCCGGTGACCAGACCGGCAACACCGTCGTGGCCGGTAACTATACGGATGTTCTGACTACCACAGTGGAATTCTGAGGAGTCCTGAATGCCCGTTGCCAGAGCCAGGCCCAGCCTGGCGTCTCGCCCGCGCCTGATTGTTTTTCTGTTGTCATTGCTGCTGGCTTGTACCACACAAGCCGGCAGTTTTCGCATCACACCGCTGCGGGTTCAGTTCGACGAAAACAACCCGACCACGCAACTCAGCATTGAAAACAACAGCGAGCGGACCGTGACGCTGCAAACCACTGTGATGCAGTGGCAACAGGAAGGGGGTAAGGACAATCTAACACCCAGCAATGACATCTTCGTCTCGCCACCGATTCTGATGCTGAAGCCCGGTGGGCGTCAGGTAATCCGTTTACGCCATATGCCGGCCATGCCCAGCGAAGAACAGGCCTATCGGCTTTACCTGCAGGACACCGCTGCGCGGGCCCGGCAATCCGGTGGCGCCAATATGGCAGTGCGCATCGGCCTGCCCGTCTTTGTCTCTCCTGGCGGCAGCGTAGAGCCCGATCCCCGAATCAACATCCGATACCAGAACGGCATCTGGCAAGTGCGCGTCAGCAATGCCGGCAGTGCGAACTTTCGGGTCATCGGCCTGGATGCCTTTCGTGGCAGCGCCGACCGTGATGATCTGAAAAAAGACGATTTGCTGGAACAGTCCACCCAGCC
Source organism: Alcanivorax sp. (assembly GCF_051117345.1). Taxonomy (GTDB): domain Bacteria; phylum Pseudomonadota; class Gammaproteobacteria; order Pseudomonadales; family Alcanivoracaceae; genus Alcanivorax. The sequence continues at coordinate 15,731 of NZ_JBNPEC010000092.1, read as the reverse complement.
CGTTCAGGGCTTCCCTTATGTGTTTGCCAACCAGACCCGGGAATGGCAAGTGAAAGCCCCGGCTAACGCCCAGCTCCGCCTTCGCACCGATATTTACGGGTATCGCAGACAGGGGTTTGATGAAAGAGGGACGGTATGGCTGGGAGAGCCAGAAAACAAAAAAGATCCCTGACGCTGACCGGGCCGGTTCTGCTTTTATTATTCAGCGTTTCCGGTCATCAAGGCGCCGTTGCAGAGTCGACAGGTTCACAGCCAGGTTGCGATAACCCGCAACTGAAAAGCACCAGCCATGGCGACTCGTCTATGCGCCTGCTGAAATGGCTCGTCAACGGTCGTGATCTGGGGGAGCATTTTATCCTGCGTGATGGTTGTGGCGCCGTGCTCGCACTGACGCAAGACCTGCGCAAGGCCAGACTCTGTGCTCTGGAAACGACACCCGTCATCACGATTGATCAGCGCGACTATCGACGCCTTGATCAACAGGATGGCATTGAGCTGCATATTGACGAAGGTAATCAGACCCTCATCCTGAGTGTGGCTGCCGACAATTTCTGCCCCACCCGCATTGATATGTCAGCGCAAACGCCAAGGGCCAGACTGGGAGAACCCCAAACCGGCGGCTTTGTGAATTACAACGTGACCGCCAGCCAGACAGAAAATAGCGACACCGCCTATAACGGTTTTCTTGGCCTGGGCGCCTTTGGCGACTGGGGTGTGCTGCAAAGCCAGCATTCCGGTTATACCATCGGCGATGACACCGTCACACAACGCATTGCCACCTACTGGCAATTCGACAACCCGGATGAGACCACCACCTTCCGTATCGGCGACGCCTTTGCCGGGCGCACGCCATGGCGTACAGGGGCGGCGCTGGCCGGTTTCCAGATCACCCGTAACTACGCCACCCGCCCCGAACTGGTCACCGGGCCGGTGGTCGACTTCCAGGCTATCGTCGATACCCAGGCGCAATTGTTACTCGCCCAGCGGGGACTGGACCAACCGGAAGTCATCGGCAATGCCTACTTCGGCAGCGGTTACCAGGTGCCTCCAGGGCCCGTGGATGTGATCAACCAGCCCCTGTTCAGCAACACCATCCAGACCCTGACCGTGCGTGAAGCGGATGGCACCATCAGTACTCTGGAGATTCCGTCCTACTTTACAGTGGGCCAGCTGCGACAGGGCTTTGATGATTTCGAGATCTCGGCAGGCCTGCAGCGTCAGGGATTCCGCAATGACTATGATCAACTGGTCTCATCATTCAGCTATCGCCGGGGCATGAACCGCTGGCTGACTCTGGGGGTCGGCGCAGCCGCCGCCTCCGAGCAACACGTCAATGGCGGGGTCTTCGCGCAAACTACCCTGCCCCGGATCGGCGCCCTGCAGACCCACCTTGCCACCTCCCGGGACTTGCCCGATGCGGACCAGCCCTGGGCCGCCGCAGCCACACTCAGCAACCAGTACAAGGGCTATAGCTACGCCCTGTCCTACGAACAACAGCAAAACGGGTTTACCCCTTCGCTGGACACCACCCCCCTTGATACGGATGGTTTCCAGCAATGGGTTGGCAGTATCGCCGGCCAACCCTGGCAGGGGGTGGGGCTGCGTTTTGGTTTCCAGCATCGTGACCCGGACAATGCCCCGGTGCGTACCGCCCTGACCACCGGTATCTACTTCCACATCCGCCGGCAGCTGCGAGTCCGTCTTTCCCATACCGAACAGCTGAAACCCAATCGGGATGGCCTGACCCTGGCCAGCTTCGAAATGCCACTGTCCAGCAGGCCACGCACCCGCGGAAGCCTGGAAGCCAGCAAGGCGCGCGATGAAGAAGCCGTGGTAGATGCCCGCTTGCGGGTACTGGGGAAGGCAGGATATCCCAGCGTGCAAGTAAGACACCGATTGCAGGGCGGAGACCTGACGGCCATTTCCGCATCCGTTGAACGCCCCGCCTATGGTGCCTTCGCCTCTGCCGTGGATGCGGCAGGCATTCGCAGTTATCGGGCTGGCGTTGCCGGTGGTGTCGTGATGAGCGAAGATTTCATCAAGCCCACCCGTTTTGCCAACGGTGGCTTTGCCCTGATTGATCTTGGTCCCGAGCTTGCCGGCGTTCGGGTCAACGCCATTCCCACCGACAAGAAAGGCCGGTCCATGCTGGTCGGACTCCCCCCTTTCCAGGAAACCGAGCTGCACATCAACCAACGCGACCTTCCCTACAACACCACACTGGGCGACGAGAAAGTCCTGGCCGCACCCAAAGAGTTGTCTCTGGTGCGTGTTACCCCGGATTTCATTATCTATCGCGATGCACTGATACCCGTTGTCGTTATTAATCCCAACGGGGTCAGCGAACCGCTGTCTGCAGCGGCGCTTGTCACGGACGCCAATGCCCCTGATTCGCCTCCCTACCCTGTCGGATTTGATGGCCTGGTCTATGTGAAAACCGCCAAGGAAAAAGTCACACTGTCTGTAAACCAGGACGGAACCCAATCATGTGAAATCACCGTGGCGATCCCCCCGGCCGGCGAGCGAACCCCGCAGCTTTCCCCGGTACACTGCGTAATGGCGCCATGACGAGGAACTTCAGCATGTACAGATTCATTGTCCTATTTACGCTTCTCGCCAGCAGCCTGCCTCTGCCACTGTTTGCCGCCTCCTGCAGTTTCATTACCCCGGATGGCAGCACCCTGGTCAATTTCAATACCGTGATGTCCTTGCAGACCAATCCTGCCGACGGTCAGGGGCAGATCACATTCAATTGCTCACCGGACCTGCTTACCCCGGTTACCTTTCAAATCCGCGTCGACGAAGGCAATTCAGGCACCTTTACCCCACGGCAGCTCATGCATAGCTCCGGCGCCACGCTCAACTACAATTTATACACCGACCTTCAACGGACCCAGATTCTCGGCGATGGGACAGTGGGTACCACCACTTTCTCAGGCAGCTGCTTGTTACTGTGTACCCGGTTACTGACCGTGTACGGAAGAATCCCCATCAATCAGTGGGGGCCGGCAGGACAATACAGTGACACGGTGATCGTCACCCTGGAGTTCAACTAACCCCGGACATGTTATCGGTATGCTTTTGAAGGTCTCGTTATGGTGACAGCCCCACAATGAATACGTACTTCCGTTTCCGGCGCCTGGCCCTGGCCGTCCTGTTGGCCCCTGCCACTTTATTGGCTGACATGGGCAACCACGAAAAAAAGCCCGTTTCCTACTGGTACGTGGGAGGCGAAGTGGGCTATTACATGATCGAGCAGGATGACGACAGAACAGGCCAACTGCCGGATTTCTGGCGCCCGGCCTTCCAGATTGGCCGCCGTTTCAACCAGTATCTATCCACCCAGGTTCAGTATGGAGAGGCCGACAGGGCCCTGCGTGATGAAGAACGGGACGTGGAACACAGTCAGGTAAGTCTGCAGGCCAGGCTACACGCGAGCGGCATCAATCTGCTCACGACCCACCCCTATCTGGGGCTGGGCTATGCACGCCACGAACTGACCACAGATACACAAGACCCGATCAAGGAAAACATGGTCCTGCTGGAACTCGGCGTGCAACGTTTGCTGGGTAAGCACCTGATGCTGGATGTGGGCTACCGTCATCTGGTCGACACCGGCGATAATTTCACCGACCGGCACCCCTTTGTCGCCCTCAATTATCGTTTGGGCCAGCAATATCCACTGGCGCCAGAACCTGCTCCCAAGCCGGCACCGCCACCAAAACCCGCCCCCTGGATCGACAGTGATGGTGATGGGGTAAAGGACAGCAAGGACAAATGCCCAGACACACCACGCGGCGCCAAAGTGGATGCGGAGGGTTGCCCCATCATGCTGACCGAATCGGTCAACATCACCCTGGATATCGAGTTTGCCTTCAACAGCACCGAGGTCCCGGAACGCTACCTGACCGACATCGGCAAAATCGCTACCGTGATGGTGGAATACCCGGACAGCCAGCTCATGCTGGAAGGGCATACCGACAGCGTGGGCAGCACAGCCTACAACCAGACTCTCTCGCAAGACCGTGCGGATGCGGTTGAGCGTGTGCTTGTCCACCATTTCCAGATCGATCCGGCACGCATTCGCACCGTCGGCATGGGCGAGAGCCAGCCGGTTGCTGACAACGGCAGTGAAGAGGGCCGTGCCCGCAACCGCCGCGTGGAAGCCATCATCGAGGCATCCCGAGAAATCATGGAGCAGAGATAGCAACGGGCTTGCCATCGCCGCAGCGAACATCAGCCGACGCTGTCTTTACAGCGACTCGGTGGCATTATCGCCTTCGCCCTGCTCTCCTCTTGCCGCTGTCGCATCTGTCGGGATAGCTGCCTGATCACGTTCGGACAGCTGCCGATAATATTCCAGCGCCCGCTGCCATTGCTCCAGCAGCCAGCGCCCCTGACTGAGACTCTGCAATGCCAGATCCAGGGACTGGCGGGAAATCTTGCCCGCCATGGCATTAGCCAGCAGCGCACTCTTGGCGCTTTCGTATTGCCCAAGCAAAGCACTATTCGGCGTCCGTTCAACACCGCTACCCAGCCATTGCTGCTCCATCAGTCTGCCCGCGCTGGCGAACCAGTCTGACAACAGTGCCTGAATCACCGGCCAGTCAGAATGACGCTGCATGGCCAACCCGAAACCATTGAGCCGCTGCAGGGTTTCATCCATGTTGACCAGATTGCCCTGCAACCGCCAACCCATCTGAAAAGCTGTCACCTGCGCTTCCACCAGTTGCTGTCGAGCCACATCGGCAAGGAAATCCCCCACACCGGTATGCAACCGGGTCCGATCCGCGATTCTCTCCAGACGACGGGAATCAGGGGCCGGCAAGGTGACCAGCGCCTCCGGGTACTGAGCCAGCAAGCGCTCCATTTCCTGCGCCAGCGACACTCTCGCCGCATCCGGTAATGTCACCAGGTTTCTGTCCAGAAACTGTAGCTGCACGGTGCTCTTCTGGCGTTCATGGAAACGGCGCAACAGAAACCGACTCAGGGGTGGCTCCAGCGGCCACATCAGAACAATACCCAACAGGTTGAAACAGGTATGGAACAACGCCAGTTGGGCGGCCGGGTCCTGATCCAGTTGCCACAGGCCGGCCAGACGGCCCACCAGATCCAGCAAAGGGTTCAGTAACAGCAGGGCCATGACACCGGTAAAGACATTGAACAACACATGGGCCACTGCCAGGCGCCGCGCATTGGCCGTTGCCCCCAGCGTTGCCAACAGGGCCGTGGAGGTGGTGCCAACATTGGCGCCGATCACCACCGCTGCCGCCTCGCGAAAACCCAGCAACCCGCCGGCCAGCGCGGTGAGCACCAACGCCACGGCAGCGCTGGATGATTGCATCAGGGTTGTCAGGATAATACCCAACAGAATCAGCCACACCAGCGGTGCGCCGGCATCGGGTAACGGGAAACTCTCGCCCAGGTGCTGAAAGCCACTGGACAATACCTCGATGCCCAGAAACAGCACGCCGAACCCGGCCAGAGCCATGCCCAGGTTGCGATAGCGATCTGCCGGCGCAAACACCCGCATCAGGGCACCGATACCGACCAACGGCAGGGCGATCACATTGATCTGGAACTTGATCCCCACCAGCGCTACCACCCAGGCGGTCAGGGTGGTCCCAAGATTGCTGCCAAAAATCACCCACACCGCCCGTTCGAAGCGCAACAGGCCGGTATTGACGAAGCCCAGTGCCGCCACGGTGATGGCGCTGGATGACTGCACCAGCGCCGTCAGCAAGGTACCGGACAACAGACCGTGCAGGCGGTTACGGGTCCAGCTGGCCAGCAACCGCTCCAGTGACGCACCGGCAGCTACCTTCAACCCTTCGGTGATCAACCACATGCCCAGCAGAAAAAGGCCCACGCCCCCCAATACCGTTGCCACATATTCCATCGCTGCGCCCATGCTCCATATCAACAAGTGGGTCACTGATTAATGTCATACTATCGGCGTTTCACCGGCTGGCGTCACCATCCTCGCTTCAGCCATGATGAAACCCGATGATCAGCCAGGCCATGGAGAACAATGATCATGCAAGATGCCCCTTCCCTTCCCGAAGACATGGAAACATGGGCTAACGGTTACGGTGTCATCCAGCACGACGACATCACCCGCTCGCGCATGACAGCCATTCTGGATAAGGCCAGGGATGCCAACATGCGTCAACGCTGGCTGGCACTGCTGGCCGCAGCGGATCGTCTCACCTGCATGGGCATGTGGCTGGTGGCCCACATGACCTATGTGCAACGCCCCCGCCTGGATGGCCAGCCGCTGGCTGCCGACGACTTCAAGCAAACACCGGAAGGTCACACTGGCGGCGCCCTGAACATAGTGCCGGCCTATGTGGGGTATCTGCTGGCCAACAGCCTGAGCGGCAAGACCCGCAGCTGGTTGATGGGGCAAGGGCATTGCGTGGCAGCCATCGATGCAGTGAACCTGCTCACTGGCAATTTATCCCCGGCCCATGCGCAACGTTACCGTCTCGACGATGCCGGACTCGCCCGCTTTGTGCAGGACTTTTACCACTATGGCGTAAAGGCGGACGGCTATCCGCAGTCGCCACTGGGCAGCCATGTCAACGCCCACACCGCCGGTGGCATCATGGAAGGTGGCTACCTGGGTTTTGCGGAACTGCAATACGCCCACATGCCATTACCCGAACAATCACTGGTAGCGTTTCTCAGTGACGGCGCCTTCGAAGAACAACGGGGCAGCGACTGGACACCGCGCTGGTGGCGAGACCGGGACTGCGGCGATCTGTTGCCGGTGATGATTGCCAACGGCCGCCGCATCGACCAGCGCACCAGCCTCAGCCAGTCCGGTGGCAGTGGCTGGTTTGCCGGCCACCTGACCCTCAACGGCTTCGATCCGATCACCATCGACGGTCGCGACCCCGCCGCTTTTGCCTGGGCCTTGCTGGAAGCGGAACATCGCCTGGACAACCTGAGGGAACAAGCGGATTACCCGGCTCCCCTGCCCTATATCATCGCCGAGACAACAAAAGGCTTCGGCTTTCCCGGAGCCGGCACCAATGCTGCCCACAATCTGCCGCTGGTCAACAACCCGGCCACCGATGAGCAAACCCGTCAGCGATTCAACGATGGTGCTGCTTCGCTCTTTGTGCCGGCGGAGGAACTCCAGGCAGCGGTAGCACAACTGAACAATCACGGTTACAACCAGCGTCCACTGGAGCGGGATCACCCCCTGGCCGAACCGGCACCGGTTTCCCCCTTGCAGTTCCCCGACCTAACCGGCCTGGCATTACCCGCCGCTCCCATGGCGGCCATCGATCAGGCCTTTGTGGCTCTGGTGAAAGCGAACCCGGCACTGCGGGTACGGGTCGGCAACCCGGACGAGATGCGCAGCAACCGGCTCAATGAAACCCTGGACCTGTTACAGCACCGGGTCACCGACCCGGAGCAAGGCATTGCCGAATCCCTGCATGGCTCGGTGATCACAGCCCTCAATGAAGAGGCCGTGGTGTGCGCCGCCCTGGCCAACAAGCAGGGGCTCAATCTGGTTGCCAGCTACGAGGCCTTTGCGGTGAAAATGCTCGGCGCCATGCGCCAGGAAATCCTGTTCTCACGCCAGCGCCGCCATGCCAACCGGGGTCCACACTGGGTCAGCGTGCCGATCCTGCTGAGCTCTCATACCTGGGAAAACGGCAAGAACGAACAATCCCACCAGGACCCCACCTTGTGCGAAGCCTGGCTGGCGGAAATGCATGACGTGGCACCGGTCCTGTTCCCGGTGGACGCGCACAGCGCAGTGCAATCGCTGCTGAAGATTTACCGTAGCCGGGGACAAGTCGCTGTTCTGGTAGTGCCGAAAAATCCCCAACCCGCCCAACTCAGTGAAGCACAGGCCCGGGAGCTGACAGACCAGGGCGCTCTGTGCCTGCATCAGGACCCATCACCCCGGGTGCAACTGGTGGCCATCGGCGCCTATCAACTGGTGGAAATGCAACGGGCCAGCCAGCGGCTGACACAACATGGCGTGGCCCATTGCCTGTCGGTGATTCAGGAACCCGGCCGCTTCCGCACTCCTCGCGATCCGGAAGAGGCGCAGGCCCTGTATTCCCCCTCGGCCGCGGAGTCACTACTGCCCACCGTGGCCGAACGGGTGTTCCTAGTGCACGGCCATCCGGAAGTGTTCAGCGGGGTAATGCGTCCCCTGGATACCGGCAAGCGCAGCCGCTTCCTGGGCTACCGCAATCGCGGCGGCACCCTGGATACCTTCGGCATGCTCTACGCCAACCACTGCACTTGGGCCCATGTATTGCAGCAGGCGGCAGAGCTGCTGGGCCAACCGGCTATTCCCTGGCTGAGCGCGGATGAAAAGGCGGCGGCTCAGGGTGTCGGCGACCCGGACACCCTGCGCTGATGTTGCCAGGATCGCCGGCGCCGGAGCAGCCATTTCTCCGTTTCCACTGCCAGAAACAACACCAGCGCCACCGCCGCTGCCTGCCCCCAGAAGGCCGGTCCCAGAGGGCGGGATGCGAACAGGGTTTGCATGACCGGCACAACGAAGAACAGCCACTGCAGCAGCAGCACCACCAGCACGGCGATCAATGCCGGCAACACCCCGGCCAGTGACAACTGTGACCAGGCCGGGGCTGACAGACGGCGGCAGGCAAACAGGTAGGTAATCTCGATCCACACCAGGGTCAGCACCGCCACATTACGCGCCAGATCCAGATCCGTGTCAGCGAAACGGCTGAACTGCCAGAACACCAGCGCGGTTCCCAGAGTGCCCACCCACAACAGGCGTCCCAATAACAGCGACGACACCAGTCCCTGGCCCGGTGGCCGGGGCGGGCGCCGCATCAGGTCCTGTTCGCCATGCTCGAAGCCCAGCGCCAGGGCCAGGGTTACCGCCGTGATCATGTTTACCCAGAGAATCTGCACCGGGGTGATCGGCAGCGGCGTTCCCAACACCACCGCCACCAGCAATACCGAGGCTTCAATAAGACCGGTGGGCAGCAGAAACAGCAATGCCTTGACGATGTTGTCGTAGACGGTGCGCCCTTCGCGCACCGCCGCCGCAATGGTGGCGAAGTTGTCGTCGGTGAGCACCATGGCAGAGGCATCCCGGGCCGCATCGGTGCCCTTGCCACCCATGGCTACACCGATGTCGGCGCGCTGCAGGGCCGGCGCATCATTGACCCCGTCACCGGTCATTGCCACCACCTCTCCACCGGCCTGCAGCCGTTCAACCAGGCGCAATTTGTCCGCCGGCGAAGTGCGGGCAAACACGTCCACCTCGGCCAGCACCTGATCCAGCTGCCCATCATCCAGTGCGGACAATTCCTGGCCGGTGACCACACGCTGGCCGGGCAGCCCCAGCTGGGCAGCGATGACCGATGCGGTACGGGGATTATCCCCGGTAATCATCTTCACGCGGATACCGGCCTGCTGACACTGCGCCACGGCGGTGATGGCTTCCTGACGGGGCGGATCCGTGGTGCCGGTCATGCCCAGAAACACCAGCCCCTGCTCCAGATCTGCATGGCCGATAGGCCGATCCACCGAGGGCATGACCTTGCAGGCCAGTCCCAAAACCCGCATGCCGTCACCGGCCAGCTGTTCCAATTGCTGATGCCAGTAGTCTGTATTCAATGCTTCGCTGCCATCGCCGTTCTGTTGCTGGTCGCACAGCGCCAACAAGCGCTCCGGCGCGCCCTTGACCAGCAGCAGGGGCTGGCCCGCCACCGTATTAAGGGTAGCCATATAGAGCCTTTCGGCGGCAAAGGGGAGTTCATCCCTGCGCGGGCATTGCTGGCGAAACGATTCCGTCAACCCTGCCTTGCGCGCTAGCACATACAAGGCTCCCTCTGTGGGATCGCCCTGCATCACCCATTGGCCATCACGCTGGTTCAGATGGGAATCATTGCACAGCATGGCCACCTGGGCAGCGCGGGCAAAGATTTCGGCCGTCGCCGGGTTGTCGCTCTCCACCTGGCCTTCCGGCGCATATCCCTCGCCGGCAAGCCGCACCTGGCCGGTAGCGGTGACGAAGGTGCGGGTGGTCATTTCATTACGGGTCAGGGTGCCGGTCTTGTCCGAACAGATAACCGTTACCGAACCGAGCACTTCCACCGCGGGCAGCTTGCGGATCACCGCATGGTTCCTGGCCATTCGCTGCACGCCGATGGCCAGGGTGATGGTGACCACCGCCGGCAAGCCTTCCGGAATCGCCGCCACCACCACACCCACGGCGACACGCAGCAGCTGGTCCGCCGCCAGCCCCATGACGGCCGTCCCCCAGGCCAGCGCGATGCCGCTCACCACAACAATCACCAGCGCCAGTTGATGCCCGAAGCGGGTCAGGGCCCGGGTCAGTGGCGTCACCGGCGCGCTGACCGTGGCTACCAGGTTACCGATGTGTCCCAACTGGGTTGCCATGCCGGTGGCCACCACGACACCCTGGGCACTGCCTGTAGTCACCAGGGAACCCATCCAGGCCATATTGCGTCTTTCCGCCAAGGGGGCATCGGCCGCTAACGGTTCCTGCTGTTTGGCCACCGGTACCGATTCGCCGGTCAGCATGGCTTCGTCACAGTGAAGCTCGCGTACCTGAAGCAGGCGCAGATCCGCTGGCACCCGGTCCCCGGCGGCCAGTATCACCACATCCCCTGGTACCAGTTCACTGGCTTCCAGGGTATGCGGCTGACCATCACGGAGTACCTGACAATGGGAAACCAGCATGCGCTGAATGGAGCGCAAGGCGGCTTCAGCCTTGCCCTCTTGTACGAACCCCACCAGAGCATTGATCACCACCACCAGCACAATAACTGTGGCATCGCTGTAATAGCCCAGCAGCAGCGCCAGCAGGGCTGCGACCAGCAGGATATAAAGCAGCACGTTATGGAACTGGCTGGCCAGCCGCCGCCAGACACTGCGTGGCTTTTGATCCAGCAAGCGGTTTTCGCCGAAGCGGCCGCGACGAGCGACCACCTGCTCACTGGTCAGCCCGTCTGCCTGGCTTTGCAGAGCGCTTAGGACCGTAACCTCACTGTCGCCATGCCACTGTGGCCGCGCGGAAACATCCATGACAGACCTCAGGAAAAGTCCGGAGAGAATGCAGCCTGAGGCTCGGCCACCGACACCTGGATACCCATGTCACCCAGGGCAGCCGCCAGGCTTTCCAGCGCATCCGGCTCACCATGAACCAGACGAAACTGGGGATCACCCGCAATGCCTTTGGCCCAGGCCAGCAGCTCATTGCGACCGGCATGGGCAGAGAAACCGCCCAGGGTATGACGCTGGGCACGGACCACAAAACGCTGACCGAACATGCGGATATGGCTGGCACCATCCACCATTTGACGGCCCAGGGTGCCGCGCGCCTGGTAGCCGGTAAACACCAGATGGTTGCGTTCCTGCCAAAGACGATGCTTGAGGTGATGGCGAATACGGCCACCGTTACACATACCACTGCCAGCAATAATAATGGCTCCCCTCTCAATGCGGTTGATGCGCATGGACTGCTCTACTTCCGGTGTGGGAGTCAGTACCGGCAAAAATTCATGCAGGGAGCGGGCACCGAAATGGGCCATCACGCGCTGATCGTCTTCGTCCATGGCATCCAGCCACTGGTCGTAGAGACGGGTCACCTCCAGGGCCATGGGGCTGTCGAGAAACACCTGCCACCCGGACAGCAGTCCGCGGTGGTAAAGGCAACCCAGGTGGAACAGCAGTTCCTGGGTTCGACCGACGGCAAAGGCCGGGATCATGATCACGCCATCATTGCGCGCCTCGGCGATGATCTGCTCCAGTTCCGTCATGGTGTCTTCCTGGCTACGGTGATCCCGGTCACCGTAGGTGCTTTCCATCAACACCAGATCCGCACGCTCGGGGACTTCCGGTGGCCGCATCAACACGCGCTGACTGGCCCCCAGGTCACCGGAAAATACCAGGGTACGTGTCGGCTCCCCGGCAATGGTCAACACCACCACCGCCGAGCCGAGAATGTGGCCGGCATCCAGTAGCGTCAGATCTAGGCCTGGCAGAATATTTTCATGTTGGTGGTAATCCAGTGGCTGGCACTGCTCCAGCACCTGGCGCACATGATCAAGGGTATAACGAGGGCTCAGCTGGTGGCGGCCGGCACGGCGGCGGCGCAAATTACTATTGTCCAGATCTCGCTGATAAAGACTGGCGGCATCCTCAAGCATGATGGCCAGCAGGTTTCGGGTGGCATGAGTGCAGTAAATCGGCCCACCAAAGCCTTCCGCCACCAGCAGGGGCAACAGACCACTGTGGTCCAGATGGGCATGGGACAACACCACCGCATCAATATCCCGTGGATTAAAGTCGAAACGTTCCTCCTGCAGACGTTTCACCGCATCGCCGCCCTGATGCATCCCGCAATCAAGCAATACAGAACTGCCAGACACGGCTATCCGGTGACAGGAACCGGTCACCTCGCCAGCTGCCCCATGGGACGTCACCGTAATATTTGCTCTATTATCCTTGTCCATAATTCCTGCCCATGCCCGTGAATCAGATGTTCAGAGCGGTGAACAGCTTCGGCCAGGACGCTCAGGCTACCGCCACGTTCACGTCTTCCGACAGGCTGAAGCACCACACCAGCCTATGCCCCTTTGTCAGGTAACAGAATGTCATTGCGGACACGCGGCATCTACATTTTTACCGTGGAATCGAACAGTAATCTGTCACGCATCAATGAAAAATCGGGTAACCACGACTTTTGACCATTTCGGTGCCCCATGGATCTCCCGTTAAACCTGCTTGCCGCCCTGCTGCTGCCACTGCCCACGAATGGCGGCAACCTGGCGCCAGAGTGGTACCAGCCGCCGGTAGACGCGCAGTGGCACATCCAGCTGCAGGGCGAGGTTAATTCCGGGTACGACGTGGATCTGTATGTGGTGGATCTTTTCGATACCGACATCAGTGTCATTAACGACTTGCAGGCCGCCGACAAAAAAGTGATCTGCTATTTTTCCGCCGGCACCTACGAAAACTGGCGCCCGGATCGCTACCGTTTTCTGCCCACCGACAAGGGGCGGCGCCTGGGTAACTGGCCGGGAGAACGCTGGCTGGATATCCGCTCCCTCAATGTTCGCAAACGCATGGCGGACCGTATTGAGCTGGCCGCGGCAAAAGGCTGCGACGGGGTAGACCCGGACAACGTGGATGGCTATACCAATGAAACCGGCTTTCCCCTGAACGGCAAACAACAGCTGGCCTATAACCGCTTCCTGTTCCGCACTGCCCATAAACACGGCTTGGCCGTATCCCTGAAAAACAATCTGGAACAGGTGGATGAGCTGGTGGATTATGCCGACTTTGCCATCAATGAATCCTGCCATGAATGGCGCGAGTGCCATCTGCTACAGCCCTTCATTGATGCCGGCAAACCGGTACTGCACATCGACTACCGGTTCAGTCAGGATGTCGGAGAGAGACAGTTCCACTGCGAACACATGGATGTACTTGGCTTCCGTTCCCTGACCCTTCCCCTGGCACTGGACGACAGCTTCCGTTTCAGCTGCTTCTGAATCATTCCCGGGCCCAATTGATCAGGGTCAATATCCCGTTCTGGTCTGCCATGGAAGGGCTGCTACACTGACAGTCTGGCCACCCGGGAACCCGACTGTTTTATGCATGATGCCCTGACACTGATTGTCGTTCTGCTCGGTACCGCCGTGGCGGCCGTGGTGCTGTTTCGCCGGTTGGGCATGCCCCCCATTCTGGCCTACCTGCTGTGCGGCCTGGCCGCCGGTCCATTCGGGTTTGGCTGGGTCAGCAATACCGAAGGCATTCAGCATCTGGCCGAGTTCGGCATCGTCTTTTTGCTATTCACCCTGGGGCTGGAATTTTCCATTCCACGGCTGATGACCCTGCGCCGCATTGTGTTCGGCGCCGGCCCGCTGCAAGTCGCGCTAACAGGCCTGGCGGTGTTCGCCATCATGCGGTTGCTCGGGTTTGATTACACACCATCATTGATTACCGCGTGCGCCCTGTCGCTGTCTTCCACCGCCATTGTTATCCGCGATCTGATCTCGCGGGGCGCGGTCAACACCGGCTATGGCAGAACCTCCACCGGTATTCTGCTGTTCCAGGATCTGGCCGCCGTCATCATGCTGGTGATGTTGCCAATTCTGACCCAGGAAAATAGCGGGCCCATGTGGTCCTTGGCGTCACTGACACTGGCCAAGTCCCTACTGCTGTTTGTAGGTATCTATGTGATCGGTCGCTGGGTACTGCCGCGCATGCTGGAGGAAACCGGGCGGGCACGGTCCGATGAAGTCTTTGTCATGACCGCCCTGCTGCTGGCATTGCTGGCAGCCTGGGTGACCCACTGGCTGGGCCTGTCCATGGCGCTGGGTGCGTTTCTGGCCGGCATGATGCTGGGCGAAAGTCACTTCCGCCATCAGATCGAAGCCGACCTGCGCCCCTTCCGGGATCTGCTGCTGGGGTTGTTTTTCATCAGTGTGGGCATGCTGGTGGACCCGAACCTGTTTGCCGATCAGTGGCACTGGATCATTATTGCCGCCGCTACCCTGATGCTATTCAAGGGACTGCTGATATTTGCGCTACTGCGCTTGCTGAAAGAGCGCAGTGATACGGCAATGCGCAGCGGCCTGATCCTCTCCCAGGCCGGCGAATTCGGCTTTGTTCTGGTGGCGCTGGGTGTCTCCCACCAGCTCATCACCCCGGACAAGGCCGGTCTGCTGGTATCCATCGTCGTGCTCACCATGGTATTCACCCCCGCGCTACTGGAAAGCAGCGGCCGGCTCACCCGACGCCTGTTGCAACCCTGGCAAAAGGTCCCCGACGACGTACCGGTCTCCGATGAAACCCGTAACCATGTAATCCTCTGTGGTTATGGCCGGGTGGGCCAGAACCTGATGCGCTACCTGACCAGCTTCCACCTCAAGGCCGTGGCGGTGGACCGGGATCTGGTACGGCTACAGGAAGCCAGCGCTGCCGGTGAACACATCCTGTTCGGCGATGCCAGCCGTAAGGAAATCCTGGTCAATGCCGGCATCCAGCACGCTCGCCTGCTGGTGGTGACCTTTGATGACCCGCGTCTGGCTGAGCGCATTCTGCACACAACTCGGGAGCTCAATCCTAATATCCGCATCCTGGTACGTACCCGGGACGACACTTACCTTGATGCGTTGATCGATGCCGGGGCGGAAGAGGTGGTGCCCGAAGTACTGGAAGCGTCCCTGATGCTGGTGGCCCACGCCCTGATGATGCTGGATGTCCCCTTCGACCGGGTTATGGCAACGCTGCGCAAGACCCGCCGTGAACGCTACCGCATGCTGCAGGGCTATTATCACGGCGACACCCTGCCCACCACCGACAGTGCCGGTAACCCGTACCGTCTTCTGCATGCGGTGACATTATCGGACAAGGCCCGCGGAATCGGTCGGAGTATCGCCCGCTGTGCGCTACGGGATGTGGAAATCCGGGCGGTGAAACGAAACGACCAGACACTGGAAAGCCCCGATCAAGAACTGGTTCTCGAGCCGGGAGATACGGTGATTCTGTACGGTCCGCTGGAAGCGGTGGAAGCAGCGGAAAACCGCTTGCTAGGCGGGTAAAGCAGTTGCAAGTTCAACGTTGACAGTTTCAACGAGGAGTAGGTTGTGAGAGGCGGCAGCGGCAGTAGCCGCGATTCAGGGATGGTTATACATCATCAAAAAAAACCGCCGCAGGATCGCGGCGGTCGAGGTTATCGAATGGCGTAT
>NZ_JBNPEC010000063.1:0-3439 GCF_051117345.1 Alcanivorax sp. | reverse complement strand
GGAGGTAAGGAATCCCTGCTCCGGATTTTCCGCGTACGGGCGCCCTTCCAGGGCGTGGCCTTGACGCTCGTTCTGATGCGTCGCTTTGGGCAGCGTTTCGCCGGCGGCGACTGCGAGCTGCCAGGCAACCAGGTCTTCGCCGGTAATCATTTCCGTCACCGGGTGCTCGACCTGCAGGCGAGTGTTCATTTCCATGAAGTAGAACTGGCCATCGGGTCCGTACAGAAACTCGACGGGTCCGGAACCGCGATAATCAATGGCCGTGGCGGCCTGAACAGCGGCGTTGCCAAAGGCGTCCCGGGTGGCCTCGTCCAGTCCTGGTGCCGGTGCTTCCTCGATGATTTTCTGATGGCGGCGCTGCACCGAACAGTCGCGCTCGAAAAGGTGTACGGCGTTGCCGTGATTGTCGGCGAATACCTGCACTTCCACATGGCGAGCCGTGGGCAGATAGCGCTCCAGCAGTACCCGGTCATCGCCGAAGGCACCGCGGGCTTCGCGGCGTGCCGCCGCCAGCGCTTCGGAAAACTCGTTGGCGTTGTTGACCACACGCATGCCCTTGCCACCCCCGCCGGCCACCGCCTTGATCAGAAGCGGAAAACCCACCTGCTCACTGGCACGAATCAGGTCATCATCACTGGCGCCTTCTTCATCGAAACCGGGCAATACCGGTACGCCACTGGTCGCCATCAATTGCCGGGCGGCGGCCTTGTCGCCCATGACCTCGATGGCGCGGGCATTGGGGCCGACAAAAATGATGCCGGCGTTTTCACAGGCGGCGGCAAAGGCAGTGTTCTCTGACAGGAACCCGTAACCCGGGTGAATGGCATCGGCGCCGGTATCTCTGGCGGCGGCGATGACCTTGTCGATCACCAGGTAGCTTTCCCGCGCTGGTGCCGGGCCCAGGCAGACCGCCTGATCGGCTTCACGCACATGGGGCAGGGTGGCATCCGCTTCCGAGTAGACCGCCACGGTGGCAATGCCTTGCTGGCGGCAGGTACGGATAATACGCCGGGCAATTTCGCCACGGTTGGCGATCAGGAGTTTTTTTATCTGTGCCATGTGTTATTGCCTTTGTCCTGCCGTAGGAGCGTTGCTGGTCGCGCGATTGCGGCGTGGGTTGCCACGCTGCCAGCGACGCGCCTACGGATAGTGGGTCAGATCCAGTTCGCTGTGCGTTTTTCAAGAAAGGCACTGAGTCCTTCCTGGCCTTCTTCGCCGGTACGCAGCCTGGCGATCAGGTCGGCGGTGTCGTTGAGCATGCTCTGATCGATAGAGCCATCGCTGACGCGGGCGATCAGGTTGCGGGCTTCGATCTGGGCTTGGGGGCCGGCGCTGAGCAGGGCGGTGATGAGGCTGTTGACTGCCTCATCCAGTTCGCTTTCCGGTACCACTTCATGGGCAAGCCCAAGCGCGACCGCCTTGCTGGCAGGAATGACCTCGGCGGTCATAAAATAGCGATTGGCCTGGCGGGCGCCCATGGCGCGGACCACATAGGGGCTGATCACTGCCGGTACGATGCCCAGCTTTACTTCGCTGAGGCAAAAGCGGGCATTGTCCGCTGCCACCGCCATGTCGGCGGCGCAGATCAGGCCCAGAGCGCCTCCGAAGGCGGCGCCCTGCACCCGGGCGATGACCGGCTTGGGGCACTGGTCGATGGCCTGCATCAGTCGCGCCAGTTTCAGTGCATCGTCGCGGTTCTGCTGCGCATCCAGCTTGCCCATGGCGCGCATCCAGTTGAGATCTGCGCCGGCAGAAAAATGTTTGCCGGCGGCCTGCAACACCACAACGCGCACACTGTCATCGCTGCCTGTTTTCTCAAAGGCCTCGGTCAGCAACGCAATAATGGTATCGTCGAAGGCGTTGCGTTTGTCCGGGTTATCCAGGGTGATTCTGGCCACCGAACCTTCAATTTGTATTGCTACGCTCATATCCTGCTCCAGGTTTTGGGGGGCGGACGTCCAACCAGAATCACATCCGGAACACGCCGTAGCGTGTCTCTTCAATGGGAGCATTGAGGCTGGCGGAGATCGCGAGTCCCAGGACATCGCGAGTATCGGTGGGGTCAATCACCCCGTCGTCCCACAGTCGTGCGCTGGCATACCAGGGTTGCGCCATCTCTTCGTAGCGCTCGGTCATGTCTGCCTGGAACGCGGTTGCTTCCTCGTCACTCCATTGCTGACCCTTCTTCTTCAGCGAGGCCTGCTTCACCTGGGTGAGCACACTGGCAGCCTGCTCTCCACCCATCACGCAAATACGGGCATTGGGCCACATGAACATGAAGCGCGGATCGTAGGCGCGCCCGCACATGCCGTAATTGCCGGCACCGAAGCTGCCACCGGTGATTACGGTGAATTTGGGGACGCTGGCACAGGCCACGGCGTTGACCATTTTGGCACCGTGCTTGGCGATACCTTCGGATTCGTATTTCTTGCCCACCATGAAACCGGTGATGTTCTGCAGGAACAGCAGCGGAATCTTTCGCTGGTTGCACAGCTCGATAAAGTGCGCGCCTTTCTGGGCAGATTCGGAGTAGAGCACGCCGTCGTTGGCGAGAATGCCCACCGGGTAGCCGTGGATATGGGCAAAGCCGCACACCAGGGTGGTGCCGTAGCGAGCCTTGAATTCATCCAGTTCGGAGCCGTCTACCATACGGGCAATCAGTTCCCGCGCCGGCATGGGCTGGCGGGTAGTGGTGGGGATGACGCCGTATAGCTCGCTGGGATCGTAGGCCGGCGGGCGGACCGGTTGACGGTTTACCTGATCCGATTTATGCCAGTTCAGGTGCGCGATGGAACGGCGTGTCAGCTCCAGAGCATGGGGTTCGTCGTCGGCCAGATGGTCGGCCACGCCGGATTGCTCGCAGTGCATGTTCGCGCCGCCCAGCTCTTCGGCGGTGACCACCTCGCCGGTGGCGGCCTTCACCAGTGGTGGGCCGGCCAGAAAGATGGTGGCCTGTTCCTTCACCATGATCACTTCGTCGGCCATGGCCGGTACGTAGGCGCCACCAGCAGTGCAGGAGCCGAGCACCACACTGATCTGGGGAATGCCCCGGGCGGACATGTTGGCCATGTTGAAGAAGATGCGGCCGAAGTGATCCCGGTCCGGGAAAACTTCGTCCTGACGGGGCAGGTTGGCGCCGCCGGAATCCACCAGATAGACACAGGGCAGACGGTTTTCGGCGGCAATGGCCTGGGCGCGCAGGTGTTTCTTCACGGTCAGTGGGTAGTAGCTGCCGCCTTTTACCGAAGGGTCGTTGGCGACGATCATGCATTCCACGCCGTGGATTTGACCGATGCCACTGACACAGCCCGCTGCCGTAACGTCTTCACCACAGAGTCCTTCGTCGGCCAGGGCGGAAATCTGCCGGAACGGTGAGCCCGGGTCCAAGAGCAGATTGGTCCGCTCGCGCACAGGCAGTTTGCGTCATTCGCGCAGCCGC
>NZ_JBNPEC010000256.1:0-3441 GCF_051117345.1 Alcanivorax sp. | reverse complement strand
TGCGGCTAAGCAAGTCTACTCTATACCCTTAATGCCTCTTACCCTGGATTCGGCTTGGCCTCGCTGACCCTCTTTCTTCTTATCGGCACCGGCCTGATGTTTACCGGCCTGCTGCTGGGCTCGCTGAGTGCCCGGTTCGGGGTGCCGGCGCTGCTGATTTTCCTGGTGGTGGGCATGCTCGCCGGCGAGGATGGCATTGGCGGCATCGAGTTCGATGATTTCTCCACCGCCTATGTGATCGGCAATATCGCCCTGGCAGTGATTCTGCTGGACGGCGGCCTGCGCACGCGCCTGAGCACCTTCAAGCTGGGCCTGAAGCCGGCCCTCAGCCTGGCCACCTTTGGCGTGGCCATTTCCGCCGCCCTGGTGGGCGCCTTTGCCACCTGGCTGATCGGCGTGGACTGGCGGGTGGGGCTGCTGCTGGGCGGCATTGTTGGCTCCACCGATGCGGCGGCCGTATTCAGCGTGAACAAGGGCGCCGGGGTGACACTGAATGAACGGGTGGCCAGCACCCTGGAGATCGAATCCGGCCTCAACGACCCCATGGCCATCTTTATCACCCTGATGCTGGTCGGTCTGCTGGTGGATCCCACCGCCGAGTGGGGCGTGGGCATGCTGTGGACCCTGCTGCAACAGTTCGGCCTGGGCGCCCTGCTCGGCCTGCTGTTGGGCGCGGTGATCAGTGAGCTGCTGTTGCGGGTGCGCAGCAATGAGGGCCTGCACGCCCTGCTGCTGTGCAGTGGCGGTGCCATGGTGTTTGCACTCACCAACCTGGTAGGCGGCTCCGGCTTTCTGGCCATCTATCTCACTGGTCTGGTGGCGGGAAATCGCCGTGGCGGCACCGGCGATAACGTGCTCAAGGCCATGGATTCCATGGCCTGGCTGGCCCAGTCCGGCATGTTCCTGATTCTCGGCCTGCTGGTGACGCCGTCACGGCTCACCGAAAACCTGCCCTGGGCCCTGGCGGTAGCGGCCTTCCTGATGCTGCTGGCGCGCCCCATCGCCGTATGGGTGAGCCTGCTGCCATTCCGTTTTACCTGGCGGGAAGAGACCTTTATCGCCTGGACCGGCCTGCGCGGCGCGGTGCCCATTGTCCTGGCGGTGTTCCCGTTGCTGGCCGGAGTGGAACAGACCTACCTGCTGTTCGATATCACCCTGGTGGTGGTGCTGATCTCCCTGCTCGGCCAGGGCGCCAGCCTGCGCTATATGGCACGCAAGCTGAAAGTGTCAGTGCCGCCTACTACCGAACCCAAGCAGACCGTGCCGCTGGCCGCGCCCCGGGATCGCTACCTGATGCAATTCGAGGTGGAACCGGGCGCCCGCGCGGTAGGCAAGCCCCTGGGCGAACTGAGCGAGGACAAACGCACCCCGCTGATCCTCTACCGCAACCATCAGGTGCTCAGTCTCAGTGACAACCCGGATATCGAAGCCGGCGACCTGATCGCCTGGCTGGCGCCTCTGTCGCACAAGTCCGCCCTGTCCGACCTGTGCCACAAGATGAGCAACGATGAGAAACGCTATTACGGCGACTTCACCGTGCTGGGCAAGACGCCCGTGGCGCAGCTGATTGCCATCTATGGTGTAGAAGCACCGCCGCCACTCTGGCAGGGGCTCACCGTGGCCGAGATGTTCACCAAACAGGTAGGGAAGCAGACCGTGGTCGGTGATACGGTTCGTGTCAGCGGCCTGCGTTTGCGGGCCCGTTCGGTGGAAGATGGCAAGGTGGTGCTGGTTGGTTTGAAGCTGCCGAGATAAAGCTAGCTACTAGCGTCGAGCTTCTAGCTGCAACACGAAGATAGCTTTAATTATATTGGTACTTTTTCGCCGCGATTAACGGCAAGGCGCGGGCACAGAGGTTAAAACGCTCAACACCTTTCACGCGCCTAGCCGCTAGAAGCTAGTAGCTCGCAGCTTGTATTCAAGGAGTTTGTTATGCCCCGTTTTGAGAAACATCGCATTCTGATCACTGGCGCCGGTGCCGGCATTGGTGCCCTGATGGCAGAGGAATTTGCCAAACAGGGCGCGGAAGTCATCGTTACCGCCCGGCGTATCAGCGCGGCTCGTGAAGTGACCGACAAGATCAAGGCTGCCGGCGGCAAGGCGCATCCCTATGTGCTGGATGTGAGCAAGATTGCCTCCATCGCCAAATTCCGCGACAAGCTGCACCAGGAAGTGGGCCCCATCACCAGCCTGATCAATAACGCCGGAGTGGTGTTCGGCGGTGAATTCGAGACCGTGGAGCTGGAACAGCACCTGAACACCTTCCGGGTGAACAGCGAAGGGCTGATGGCCACCACCCATGCGTTCCTGGACGACCTGATCCAGGCCAGCGAAGCTTTCCTGGTCAATATCGCCAGTGCCTCCGCCTTTATCGGACTGCCCTACGGCAGCACCTATGCCGCCAGCAAATGGGCGGTGGTGGGGTTCTCGGAATCCTTGCGACTGGAACTGGCGGTACGCAAGATCAAGCATGTGCATGTCACCAGCGTTTGCCCCAGCTATATCTCCACCGGCATGTTCGACGGCGTGAAGACACCGCTGTTCTCTCCCATGCTGACCCCGAAGAAGGTGGTGAATAGCATCATACGGGGCATGCAGAAAAAAGACGCCTTCGTCATCGAACCGCCCATGGCCAAGTCCGTGGAACTGATGAAGGCTCTTCTCCCCCAGGGCATCTGGGACGAAGTGGCCCGGCGGACCGGGGTGTCCACCTCCATGTATAGCTGGAAGGGGAAGAAGAAATAGCTGCTAGCTACGAGCTTCTAGCTGCGAGAAAAACCGCGGGCACACCCTTGCCCGCCCAACATATCAACGTAGCCGTTTCTTTTTCCTAGAAGCTAGTCGCTCGCAGCTAGAAGCTTCCCCGTTTACACCCATTCACCCTAACGCCCGCCCGCGCCCGCCTTGACAGTCAATGTGTTTGCGCTTGAATTGCCCAACAATGCCCGCCCTGTTGCGCTGTCCGTTACTGACAGTTGAATCGATTTCTGCCTGACGAGGGTAACTGTTATGCCGACTTACAAGGCTCCTGTGCGCGATATGCGCTTTTTGATGAACGAAGTGCTCGATTTCGAAAGTCACTACAAGACTTTCCCGGAGGGCGAAGAAGCCACCCCCGATATGGTCGAAGCCATTATTGGCGAAATGGCCAAGCTGTGTGAAAACACCCTCGCGCCCCTCTACCAGACCGGTGACGAAGAAGGCTGCAAGTTTGAAAACGGTGTGGTGACCACGCCGAAAGGCTTCAAGGAAGCCTACGACGAGTTCGTGGCCGGCGGCTGGCAGGGTCTCAGCCACCCGGTGGAATTCGGCGGCCAGGGCCTGCCCGCATCCCTGGGTCTGATCAAGTCCGAAATGATGGCCACCGCCAACTGGTCTTTCACCATGTACCCGGGCCTGTCCATGGGTGCCATGAACACCATCCAGATGCACGGTTCCGAG
>NZ_JBNPEC010000235.1:0-3490 GCF_051117345.1 Alcanivorax sp. | reverse complement strand
GTTGCAGGCCGGGGTTATCGCGGTGAACGATAAAGGATTTGATTGCCGCGTTACCCAGCGACTTTCCCAGGGTCGCCCAGACCACCACTGCATCGCAGCGCTGGCCGGCGGTGCAGTAGATCTTCTCGCCGTTGAGCACCCACTCATCGCCGTCCATTTCGGCCGAGGTGCTGACGGCGGCAGAATCGGAACCGGCACCCGGCTCGGTGATCGCCATGGCACAGTAGAGCTTGCCGTATTTCTCTTTCTGCTCCGGGGTGCCCACAGCCATGACGGCCGCATTGCCCAGCCCGGAGCCGGGGATGGACAGCATCAGGCCCACATCCCCCCAGCACATGGCCTCCACCGCCAGGATGCCGGTCATGTTACTGCCATTCTTTATCTCGTCACTGGCACCTTTTTTTCCGCCACCGCGTGGCATGGCTGCCATCATCTGCGCCACCGGCTTCAACTCTTCCGGGGTATCACAGTGTTCGATGGCGTCGTATTTGCGGGCAATGGGGCGAAACACCCCCGCCGCCAGTTGCTGGGCCATCTGCTGGACCTGTTCGAGCTTGGCCGGGATTTCCAGGTTGATCATGTCTCTCTCCTATACCATCAGGCTGCCGTGCAAGACGGCCATGCTGCGCAGGTTGCGGTACCACATTTCCAGCGGGTAATCGCGCACAAAGCCGGCGCCACCAAACAGCTGGATACCGTTGGTGCCGATCTCCATGGCTTTTTCCATGCACTGCAACTGGGCCAGATAGGCGTCCTTGTTGAAATCCAGGCCCTGCTCCGCGCGACTGGCGGCGCGCAGCATCATCAGCCGCATGCCTTCAATTTCGATACCCATGTTGGCCACCATGAAGGCCACGGACTGACGCCAGGCAATAGGCTCCCCGAACGCCTTGCGCTCTTTCACATAGGGAATGCTGTATTCCATCACCGCCTGACAGCAGCCCACCGCCAGAGCGCATTGGCCAATGCGGCTCAAGCCCAGCAGACGATTCAGGTCGAAGCGCGGCAACCGATCACGGGCCGGGACGGCCACGTTTTCTAGGGTCAGCGTGGCCATGTTGGCACTGCGCAACCCCATGTACGGCTCGGACTCAATGGTCAGCCCTTCCGCCTCCGCCGGCACCACAAACCCCGCCACTTCGCCATCGATAGCGGCCACCACCACAAACCACTCACATTGCGCAGCCATGGGGACCAGACTTTTCACGCCGTTGAGGGTGTAGAGGCCGCCGTCTTCGCTGGCTATGGTGGCCGGCGCAGCCGGCTCGAAGGTGGCACGGGGCTCGTTGACCGCCAGCGCTGCACCGGTAAAGGTCTCCGCCGCCAAGGCGGGTAGCCAGCGTTCCTGTTGCTGCTCGTCACCGAAATCCATCAGTGCATTCACCGCCGCCATGGGTTGCAGGGCGGCCAGGGCATGGGACATGTCACCCTGGGCCAGATCCTCCACGGCCAGGGCATTGGATAACGGCGAACGGGGCATGGCCACGCCACCCAGCGCTTCCGGCATGGGCATCAATGCCAGACCAAAACCGCTAATGGCATCCAGTAGTGCCGGGTTGGCCGTCGCCGCGTCATCAGCAGCTCGAGCCTGGGGTGACAGGGAGTCGCGGGCAAGACGTCGCATGCTCTCGCGGGTAATGCGCTGCTCTTCAGTGAGCGTGAGATCAAACAGGGGGGTCGACATGATCGGGCCTCAGGAGGTCGAATTAACACAACCAATCAAACGATTGTTTCACTCGGGACAGTTTGTCAGCCCCTGTCTACCCCTCACAATGACATCCTTGTGACCTCGAATGAGAAAAACGGTAAAGTTGACCAAAAAGCCAGCTGGCCACCAACAGGACCCTATTACTTACGTGTTTAACCTGATTCCCGCCGAACCGCCGGAGCGAGCCATCCGCCTCCGCCGCCAGATCATGGCTGTTTATTCCTATTGCCTGCTATGGGTGGGCACTATCCTCGGCGTCGAGCTCAGCGCCTTTGCGCCGGATACCCCGCACCTGATGATTTTTTCGGTGCTATTTGCCATCAACCTGGTGTTCTTTCTGCTCATCCGCAGTGGTCTCAGCGAACGCCTCGGCGACCCCAGCCTGACCATTTTGCAGATGGCCACCGGCATCATCCTGACCACGGTGATTCTGCATTATACCCGCGAGCTGCGTGGCGCCATGCTGAGCATCTACTTTATGGTGATGACGTTCGGCATCTTTGCCCTGGACCGGCGCCGGCAAATGGCCATGGCCGGCTTTACCCTTTTCTGCTTCACCACGTTGCAGGTGTATGAGTGGCTGGAAACACCCCAACAGGCGATCTTTTCGTTTCTGATCGGGCACTGGATCATTCTTGCCCTGATCCTCTGCTGGTTTATCTATATGGGCGGTTACATTCACAACCTGCAGAACCGGGTCAGGGATCAACGTGAAAACCTGCGTGATGCCCACTCTCGCCTGGAGGCCATTGCCGTGCGCGATGATCTCACCGGGTTGTATAATCGCCGCCATTTTCTCGAGCGGCTGGAAGAGGAGCTCTCCCTCGCCAACCGCAACCATACCCCCTTGTATCTGGCGATTATCGATCTGGATCATTTCAAACGGGTCAACGATAACTACGGTCATCACAGTGGCGACGAAGTCCTCAGTCGTTTTGCCCGCATTGCCAGCCAGGGCCTGCGCAAATCGGACCTGCTCGCCCGCTACGGCGGTGAGGAGTTTGTGGTGCTGTTTCCCCATGCCACGGAAGCCGCCAGCGAAGCCGCCCTTGAACGCCTGCGCAGTGGTTTCGCCGAACAGGCTTATTCCTTTGCCAGTGATCTCAAAACCACTTTCTCTGCCGGCCTGACCGCCTTCCAGCCCGGGGAAACAGCTGACCAGTTGATCAAACGGGCTGACAGCGCACTCTATGAAGCCAAATCCCGAGGCCGGAACCAGGTTGTCCAGCTGCCGTTGAGCTGAATACCTGGAGACCGCCGATAACTCCCGGTATGCTTGCCGGCAGCGGAGGACTCCATGTCAGACATTACCAATCCCAGCCTGAAAAACACCGTTCGCCAATACTTCCAGGACCTTGGCGAAGACGCCCCTACCTGGACGGAAATTCATGGCATGCTCTGTGCCCTGGCCGTAGGGCCAGAGGTGGAAACGGTGGACTATAGCGAAGAGCTGGAAATGCCGGTTCCCGAGGAAGTCAGTGATGCCCTCAACCGGCTGCGCGAACGTCTGGTGACCCAGTTACTCGGTGGCGACGCCATCAACCTGCCCTGCCTGCTTGACCCTTACCAGGAAGATGACGGCCAGGATCTGGCGAGCTGGTGTGCCGGTTTCATGACCGGCGTCTTCGTGGCTGAAGAAAACTGGTATCAGGATGATGAAGAGCAGATGGCGCAACGGTTGCTACACGTCATCCTTATGTTCTGGGAGGATGCTGCCGAAGCCCTTGACACGACCGTGGACAACAGCCAGGGGGAACGGCAAATGGACCTTAGAATTCCGGA
>NZ_JBNPEC010000202.1:0-3502 GCF_051117345.1 Alcanivorax sp. | reverse complement strand
TGGGAGGGCGGCTGCGTGAACAGCCGCTTCGCGTGGCGGGATTGTTCGTGGCAGTGCTGGTGCTATTACTGGTAACGCTGCTGCCGTTTCTGACTCTGGGTTAGGCAACTCTGCAAAATCCCTTTTCTGCTATGCCCCGGCTGTGTTGCTCAGTGCTTACGCGCCCCCAGCACTTTTCGCCAAAGCGGGCGCGGCTGCTCTTTGCGCTCTTCGTCCATCCGGGAAAGCATGCCGGTAATGGCATCCGACACCTGTTCGCGCAATTGCCAGAGCACCGCAGGGTCTTTCTCCTGGCCTTGCAGATGCGCCGTCGGAATCGGCTTGCCGATGGCGAAGCGGAAAGGCTCGGCTTTGGGCAGCAAGGTAGGCCCGATGCCTTTTACCAACGGCATGAACAGATCACCACCGCGCATCAGCGAGTTGATCTTGTCGTTACCCAGCAACCGCTTGCCAAGCCAGCCATTGGCAAAATCGTCACCGTCATAGACGATATCGTAGGCCTCATCACAGCCCAGTGACGCAAAGGGGATGATGTCGAAGCCTTGCTCAATGGCCATATAGACAAAGCCGGTTCGTTTCTTCCATACCAGCTTGTTGATTTCATCACGGCGCTTGGCCACCTCGCGGGCGCCGCCCGGAAATACCAGCACATGCTGGCCGCTTTCCATCAGCCGACGACAGTTTTCACGGGTGCCAGGCACGGCGCCAAAACGAGTCACCAGCTTGCCCCAGTCCGGCGTCGGTAAGTGAAAGTGATCCCCAAGTGAACTCGGTAACACACCGTTTTTCCGATACAGTTCGTAGACAAACAGCGGCGAGTCCAGCACCCCCATCAGCGCATGATTCCCCACAAACAGGCCTGGCCGTTGCGGATCCACATTTTCCGCTCCTTCCAGCGACGTGGCGAAATAGCGGCGCTGCAAGGCAGTCACCCGAGCCATGGTGCGCAAGGACGGCGGGCGGAAATCTTCAATGGGGATCTCGATATCGGACACGGCTACCTCGGTCTGTCTTCGCTGGCGTCATCGCCAGGGTGGGCAAGACTAGCATTATACAGGCTGGATACCATGGCAGGCCCGCCCCTGTCGGTCAGTCGATAAAGGCTTGAAATCAGCGCAAGGCAGGATAGAGGGGAGAGGCAGCCAGCGTTACCGCCCACTCATGGGGCGCCCCAGGCCGCCGCCAGCCGGCCCGTCACTCGGCGGTATCCGCTGCCGCCAGTTGCAACAGATCACGGGCATAGGCGTTCACATCAAAGGAGGTGTCGTCCTTCATGGTGACGGCAATATGCGCTGCCAGCACATCCGCCATTTGCTCCAGGGCCGCCTCACGGTCCACACCCTGACCGATCAGATCCATGATCACCAACCCCGCCTCACGGGGGTGGCCATCGGCAATCTGGTTCTCCACCGCATCGACCAATGCCTTCTGCGCGAAATCGTCTTCTGCCTGTTCCATTTCCTGCATGATGCGTCCTGTTGTTTATTCACACTGAGTCGTGCACAGGATATCACCTGGTGCTCCATCCCATAACAGCAGACGCCCGTCGTCTGCCCCTCCAGCGCCCAGGCAACATCGGGCAGGGGCTGCGATTTCCGCAAAATGTATATACATTGACTATCTATTTGATAGCCGATAGGGTTGTTGAGTGCCGCGCTTAAACCGGCGAACATGCTGCCCTATTTTCTTATTGACGGTTATCGATATGTCGAAGACCAAAGCGCCAAAGAAAAATAGCCAGCTGATCATTCGCATTAATGATGAAGAGCGTGCGCGGTTTGTCTCACTCTGTGAGGAGCTGGATACCAGTGCCGCACGCGAAGTACGCCGGTTTATTCGCAGCTTTATCAAGGACCAGGAAAAACCGGCCGGCAAGTAGCCGTGTTTCCCTGGCCCGCTACAACAATCCGGAAAAGGAAACTGCGATCATGTCCAAGCGTAAAAAGCTGAAGAAAGCCATCAAGAACAGCAAATCCAAAATCTCCAAGCAGGAAAATGCCCTGAAGAAGCTGAAGAAGAAGCTCAAAAAGCTGTAAGCGCTTCAAGGCTCAAGGGCCAGTCAGGCTGGCCCTTCTTATTCATTACGCCCAGCCGATCACTCTTTGATGCAGCACCCCGCAGCAAAATCACCCCTGCCGGTTTACCCCCTCAATCACCCAGCCTGACAGCTTCGCTACCAGCATATCGAGCACCGCCTGCTGATCCATGCCTGACGGCGCCATCAACACCAGATGCAGCAAACTGCCAGCCGTCGACGTGGCCATCAGGTAGAGGGAATGCGGGTGCACATTGATCCGATAATGCTGGCGTGTTTTTTCCAACCCTGTCTGCAGCACCGCCTGCAAGTCTTTCTGCAACTGCTTTGACGCCGGCAACCGGTGCAGATACGGCACCTGAAATACCAGCACCCGCAAGAGTCGGCGATGCTTGTGCATCAGGGCGTACAGGGCACCAAGAAAATGCCGCATGGCAACATGCAGGTCCTCACGGTTATTGGTCAGATCCAGGCGCCCCTGCAACAGGGACGTGGTTTCCCCCAGCAAGTCCTCCGTGAGACGCGCCACCACGGCTTCTTTTCCCGGGAAGTATTCATACACGGAGCCGATGCTGACCCCCGCCACTTCAGCGATGGCATTGGTGCTCAGGCCCGCATAGCCCTGGCGCTCCAGAATCCGAGCACAGGCCCCCACCATGGCCGCCACCGAGGCCTTGGACCGCACCTGCTTGGGCTCTTTTTTCATTTTAAAATCAGCATCTTGCCACTTTTCTGAGCGCATACATCAGGCACCTGTCCGGCTTCGCAAATCCGAGTTTTTCCGAGTATATGCTCAGATTAGAATGACTGCACCAATACCCCTTACCGCTAGTCGCGAGACCCGTATGGCCAACGATATCCAGTTCAGGCGCCCCAAAATCGGCCCCTACCTCAGCCGCTTTCGTAATCACTGGGCCTGGAATGCCAAAAGCCTGCTGACACCCCGGCAGGCCCTCCACGACCGCGTGCAAGGGAAGGTGGTGCTACTCACTGGTGCCAGTTCCGGGATTGGCGAAGGTGTCGCAGAAAAGCTGGCCGAGGCCGGAGCCACCCTGCTGCTGGTCGCCCGCAACGCGGAAAAGCTGGAAGCCATTGCCTCAGGTATCAGGAAACGTGGCGGCAGGGCCTGCATCTATCCCGGTGACCTGACCGACCTGGAAGCGTGCGACCGCATCTGCCAGCAGGCTCTGGCGGATCACGGCCGGGTGGATATTCTGATCAACAACGCCGGCCGCTCCATTCGCCGCTCCATCAAATTTACCGTGAACCGTTTCCACGATTACGAGCGCACCATGCAGCTCAATTATTTTGCGGCGCTGCGCCTGGCCGTGAACCTGTTACCGGGTATGGAAGTCCGCGATGAAGGCCATATCATCAATGTGTCCACCGTGGGCGTGCAGGCCAACCCGGCCCGCTTTTCCGCCTATCTGGGTTCCAAGTGGGCACTGGAAGGCTGGACCTGGGTGG
>NZ_JBNPEC010000176.1:0-18753 GCF_051117345.1 Alcanivorax sp. | reverse complement strand
ACCATAGACCGCCGTGGAAGCATCAATGGCTTTTGTGGTACGCAACCGGAAGCTGGAAAAATCCATGCTTTCAAACTGGTCATCACCGGGAAAGATGGATTCCACTTCGAAGCTGGCAGCGGTCTGTTGAGTGTCCAGCGGCCCTTCCAGGGCGGCGCGGGTGGTGAAGTTCAGCTCACCATCCTTGAAGGTGGTGGTTTCACCAAGCACGGTCACCCCGTTCATGACCACCGTGTAGTCAGTGGCCGGCGCCAGTGCATCCACCGGGGTCAGTACCACACCGCGGCCGTCTGCCACGGATTCCAGCGTAAAGGCTACATCCGCGCCATCCGCATCCTTGAACACGAAGTTGTCCACGCTGGCCGAAACGGCGTGACTGAATTGCAGCGCCACAATGGCGCGCGGCGCCAGTTGGGTCTGATCATCCAACGGATAGGTGTAGTGCAGGTTACGCGCGTTGAAGGTAGGCGTATTAAAGCCCACCTTGTCTTTGTCCTCGCAGCCAGCCAGCACCAGGGCGGCCAGTGCTGTTGCTGCTAGGGCGATATTATTCTTTTTCATGGAGCACCTCCGTTAGAACTTCAGCGTGACCGCACCGGAAAATACATGGGCTTCGCCATCAGCGGTCACCACTTCATAGGGGTTGGTCACACCTGGGCGGGTGGTAGTCAGCTCGAAATCCCGCTCTTCCAGCTTCTGGAACTGGTAACCGAAATCAAGACGTAACGGATAAGCGAGGATGGGCGGATTCTTGATGATCAGGGAAGAGCCCACACCGACAATCAGTTTATCGCTGTCCAGGTAGTTCACGTCCGGGGTCTGGATACTTTCCAGCGGGCTTTCTTGATAAGCCACACCACCAGACAGTATCAGGTGATCGTTCACCGTCCACTCCGCACCGATGCGCGGTACCACGATATCCTTGAACTCGGCAAACGCCTGATCCTTGACGGTATCCCGGGCCAGCTCGTCTTCCAGATCACTCCAGTTCTGCTGCTCTACGGTAATGGCTGCCCGAAAATTGTCGGTGAAGTGATACAGCAGACCGGCGCTGAAAATATCCGGCTGATAGGAATCGATCGTATCGATCAGCACGGTAATACCGGGATCAATCACCGTGCCCGGGATGGTCAGATTGGACTCCACGGAAGTGCGTGCTTCGGTATGCCCGCGGAACGCAAAGGCAGTTTCCAGACCAGTCCAGATGCCGCAGTCTTCTTTGCCACAAAAAATTCGGTCCCATTCCAGATTCATGGACAAAACGGGCCGGATCACGGGTTTGGCGCTCACTCTCAATTCTTCGTACTGGGTTTCTCCGGCCAGGTCGGCACTGGCTATCAGCGTTGCTTCAGAGCGCAGGGAAATGTGTGCGGAGGCGCCGGTGGTAATCCCGTTGCCCAGCTCCAGGCCACCACCGAGGTTCAGGAACAGTGGCTGGCGACCGTAATTGAAGAATTGCCCTTCTCGACTGTTCTGGGAGTTGAAGGCCAGCATTTCCTCACCGAACTTCTCCACCCCGGCAATAATGGCAAAATAGATCGGGTGCTCGAACTTGGTGATATCGGTGAGATCGGTTTTCAGGGCAATGATCTGTTGCTGGGAATCGGTGTCATTGAGCACATCGCCATCGCGAGTGACCGCAGCCGCGCCACCATTGGGGTTACCCTGACTGGCGGCACGCAATTCCTGCTCACCGTGCAACAGGCCCACAGTCAGCTCACCGCGGGGATCCCGGGTCAAGTAGGCCGGATTGTAGTAGAGCGCCGACGCCTGGGAGTTGAACATGGAAAGGCCCATGGCTGTCCCCACATCAGCAGGAAGCAGGCCATAGGTACTGGCTGTGTTGCCCATGGCAGCGAAAGCAGGGCTCGACAGGGCAGTGCTGACAATGACAGCAGCTCCCCAGCGGGTAAGGGTCTTGGTAGTCATAGCGCTTCTCCGGCGTTTGTTATTAGGGTTTTCGCCTCAGGTTAAGCTCCCAGGCGACAGGAGAACAACACGCGAAGCTATGCAGCCTCTCGCCTATTCCCCCCTGTGTATATGCAATAAGTCAAACAAAACGGAGGTGCCAGCGCCGTTGGCAAAAAGTTGGGAATAGTTGAGAAAAGTAGGTGGGAGCACCGGTATTGTTAACCGATGTAACCGGGCGGTTTCGATTTACCCCCGCAAAGGCGGGTATGTGAAGGGCGGGTAGAGCGCCATAAAAAAGCCGGCCCGAAGGCCGGCAAGGGTTTCATCATCCGAAGGTTACGGCTTGATGGGCTCCCCCAGGTATTGGAGTTTGACTCCGCCAGCCGGGATTTTCAGGTAGATCTTCGGGCTCAGGATCAGCACTGACAGATTCACATCCACGGCGATATCGTTACTGTTGAGCTGTTCGATCACCATGCGGCCATCGGGCAGGAAGGTCACCGGCCCGGCCAGATTCATGGTCAACGGGTAGCTGTGCTGGTTGTGGGAACCGTCCAGCAGGATGTGCATGTAAGGGGCATCCAGATACAGGTTCACATCGGCACGGAACTCCGGACCATCCGGGGTTTGCACAATCCAGCCTGGAATCAGTCCCTGCCGCTCCCACTGATCGAAGACAAAACTGCCATCCGGGTTCTGCTTGCCGCAGAAATTCCCGGCATCTTCCGGCCAGGCCACACAGTTGTAACGCATGCGCATGAACTGGGTTTCCGTGGGCGTATCACTTTCAGCAATACCGAGAATTTTCACCTTCAGAGTCACCGACGACGCCTGAATCAGGGTCGGGTACAACCCTACCCTTACCGCCGGCCAGGCTTCGACGTCCGCTGTCGAGGGATCATCGTAGGGCTCGGTAGCGCCGATCACCTCCGAGTTGAGGCCGCCGACCACATGGATACCGCACTGCTCCGGCTGATCACAGATCAGCGCGGGGTCGGTCACCCCTCCTTCGCTGCCATTGTTTCCCTTGCTCTGATCAATGATCAACGCTGTGGTGTTGGCACCGGGTTCGCCTCCCTGGTAGCCCGGTTCGCCCACATCAAAGCGACCATTGCCATTGAGATCTGCAGTGGGCAGATTCTTGAGTGGCTGGAAGACGCTGGCAACCGGGGCACTGGCAATGAAATGCAGATGCATGTCCGGCCCGCCCATGTCGCCACCCGGTGCTCGCAGCATGGCAGTCTGCAAACGTTTGCCGTCGCTGGAGCAGATGGCCTCGCCGCTACTGCAGTCATCCGGCTGCTGGGCAGAGGTCTGGTTCACGCTCATCAGGATATAGCGATAATAAGCACCGGCCTCCCAGGGCTCATCCGGCGTGAATACCAGGCTGCGGGTCCCCACTTTCAGTTGACCCGTAACGCCGGTTTCGCAGCTGTATTTGCGCTTGCCGTTTTCGTCATAGCGCAACGGGCGACCGGTATTGGGGTCCAGCGCCACTTTTTCTACCCGGAAACTGCCCACGTCACAGGCATCGGTGTTTTCAAAGACGACGGACTCTGCCGCGATATCCTGGGAAAAATTGACCCGGATAGCCCGATCCGCCGGTAGATGCGGCACCGGATTGCGGTCGTCATCGGTGCTGCCACCCTGGCAGAAACCATGATTCCCCGCTTCGATTTCCCAGTGCGCCTTGTCGGCGGCACAGGGGAAACCCGGGTAACTGGTAAGCACCCTGGGCGGGGCATTGTCACCGATACGTTCCGGCAAGCTGAATGCGTCGCTCACCGGGATTGCCGGGTTACCGGCCAGGTCGGTGACCTGATCGCTGACCATGGCGGTGTAGCTTTCGCCGAATGCCAGCGGGGTGACCGGACGCATGACCAGCGAGGCGCCGTCCAGGTACCAGTCCACCGCCACATGGCTGCCATTATGTTGCAGGCCGAAGGTATCGCCGGCTCGCAGGGTGGCGGTATCCAGTGGCTCACTGAAATTCAGTATCACCGCATCGCCGGGGCGGGCGGTCAGCGCCATACCATCAGCGTCCACCCCCGGAACCATGGATTGCCGTACCGGCGAGGTCATATCCGGCAGCGGTTGCGGGGCGTTCTCCTGATCTTCATAGGACTTCATGTGGAAGCTGAGCAGACCAAAGGCGGTTTCCTGGCCGAGAACTTTCGGTTCCACAATGCCCACCGCATCAATTTCCATGCGGCCCTCTTTCACCAGTGCCATGCCGTTAAGCTCCACGTGCATGAGGGTCTGGCTGAGAGCACCATTGGCCTCCGGGTTCTCCGCGGTCATGGACACATCCATGTACAGCTTCACCTGTTTGGGCGCCTGATGGGCATCGCTGTAGGGGTTGGGCAACAGGTAGCCGGACGCATCGGACAGGAAGGTCACCGAGATAGCGCCCGTCTCAATGCCGGCGGCCACTTCCCCGGCCACTTTGACGGTCACGTTAGTGCCGGTGAGCAGGCTGTTGCGGGGAATGCGCAGTGGCGACACGTCCGGGTAGTTGGGCAGATGGGCCAGCTCCGCGAACACATTACCGGTCTGCATGGTGGCGTCCTTGTCACCCAGCAGGGTGGACTGGATCGGCACGCAGTTCATGGTGGCACCGGTTAGCTTGGCCACCAGGGCATTCGCGTCATTGCACGGGTCGGCCTGATCATCACTGGCGCTCAGGACTTCCTGCACCAGGGTGGCGCGGGGCATGGAATTGCGGGCAATCCAGCTCTTCTCAAAGCCACCGGTCAGCTGGGCCTGATCCACACCGCGTACCGACGAGGTGAACGTCAGGGTGTACTGCTGGCCCGGGGTCAGGTCATCCAGCGGGTCCACGGTAACCGCATTGCCCTTGACCAGCAGCGCCGCAGGCACGGTATCCCCCTGGTGTTCCAGCTCCACGGACGCACCCGCCTCGGTGTCGCCGTACACCAGCGTGGCCGGGTCGAGCATCTGGTTGAAACGCACCCGCAGGGTGGAGAAATCCATGAATGGCAGGGCATCGCCATCGGGAATGAGCTGACTGATGGCCAGATCCGGTGTGGCCATCTGGCTGGACATGGGGCCGTCTTCGCTGAGACGGGTGACAAAATCCAGACCGCCATCCGGGAACACCGGGCTACCCTGGCTGGTTTCGATGCCGTCGATGACCAGTCGATAGTGGGTATGCGCCTGCAACGGGGAAAGCGGCTGCAGGCTGACACCCTTGCCGTTATCCAGCGCCTGGGGAGCGCTCAACGCCACCCGGTTGTCGCCGGTATCCGCGCAGGCTTCATCCACTTGCCCACAGCGCAGCAGGGTGAAGTGACTGGCATCCACCTCCATGGCATGGGAAAAGCGCAGTACCAGCGGCGTTTTCGGTGACAGATTCTGCTGTCCGTCGTAGGGGTAACTGTAATAGACCTCGGCCTGCTGCCAACCGGCAATGGACGGGGTGTCGCCGGCATCACCGCCACAGGCGGCCAGGGTCACGGCGGCTGTGGCCAGCCATAGAGTTCTTGTTCTCATCGCCGATCTCCTAGAATTTCAGGGTGATAGAGCCGGAAAAGACGTGCACATCCCCTTCCGCTTCCAGACTTTCGTAGGGCTGCGGGAAGGACGGAGAGCGACGGTCGTAGAGGTCAAAGGTGCGCGCCTCCAGTTTCTGATACTGGTAGGCCAGATCCAGGCGCACCGGGTAGGCAAGCACCGGCACCGACTTGTAGCGGGCAGTCAGGCCCAGGCCAACAATCCACTTGTCGGTATCCAGATAGTTCACTTCCAGGGAGCCGTCGGAATCCAGCGGCGACTCGCTGAACGCTACCCCGCCGGTGACCATGTAGGTGTCATCCAGATGGAATTCACCGCCCAACCGGGGTACCACGATGTCCTTGAATGCGAGGCGATAGTCATCCTGTGCGGCATTGACCGCCTGGTCCTTGATTGTGTCGCGTTCCAGCTCTTCTTCCAGCCGTGACCATTCCTGCATTTCCACGGTCAGGCCCACCCGCCAGCGGTCACGACCGTAGGCCAGACCAGCGGCGTAAATGTTTGGCTGATAGGAATCCACGGTGCTGATGGCCAGGTTGATACCCGGGTCCAGCACAGTGCCGGGGATGGTGATGGTGGAGTCCACCGTGGTGTTGGTGTTGGAATAACCGCGAAAGCTGAAGGCGGTTTCCAGGCCGTCGTACCAGCAGTTGTTGCCCTCGCCACAGAAGCTCTCGCCCCAGTCCATGTTCATGCCGAAGATCGGACGAATGGAAGGTTTGGCAGACACGTTCAGCGTTTCATAGCTGGTTTCGCCGCCCAGGGTAGAGGTGGCCACCAGCTCTGCTTCCGAGTGAAGCGTAATGCGGGCGGACAACCCCATATCCAGGCCGCGCCAGATCTTCGTACCGCCGCCCAGGTTGAGGAACAGGGGCTGGCGACCGAATTCGAAGTACTGGCCCTCCACGGAGGTCTGGGAATTGAAGGCCATCATTTCCTCGCCGTACTTCTCCACCCCCAGCATGAAGCCCAGGTACATGGGGTGGTTATAGCGGGTCAGTGAGGACAGGTCGGTCTTCATGCCCAGCAGCGTGTGCTGGGACGGTGAGTCCTGCAGCGTATCGCTGCTGCGCGGCAACGGTGCAGCACCACCCAGACTGCTACCCCGCAGCTCATGGTCCGCATGCAACAGGCCGGTGGTCAGCTCGCCGCGATCGTCATGGGCCAGGTAGGCCGGGTTGTAATAGGTGGCGGAGACCTGGCTGTTGAACAACGACAGGGCCTGAGCAGAAGCCAAATCAGAGGGCAGCACCCCGTAGGTGGTACCGATATTGCCCATGCTGGCCAGTGCCGGCGACACCCACACAACCCCAACACCCGCCAACATGGCAGGCAGCAGTTTCCGTATTGTCATGAAGCTCTCCAAAAAAGACGCGCCCGGACGGGGCAGTTTTTTATTGTTCAGATTGCATACACAGTTATGTGCGCAATAAGTTGGTATAAACGTACCAATCTTTCTTCACGAATACATCACGGGAAACGCCTAAACCGTCACCAAATTTACATATATACACAAAAATAAACGCTTCGATATCGAAACAGGTAAGGGGATGTTCGTAGCCTTTTCGAGGAAGTTGAGCCTTTTGCGGGGGGAGCACAGCCAGGGAGGTGAATCAGTCTCGGGGAGAGTTCAGCCGTGCAGAGCGTCGGCGGGTCAGTACCATCACCGGGATCAGTCCCAGCAGTACCAGGGTCAACGCCGGGGCAGCGGCTCGTTGCCACTCCCCTTCGGCGGTCAGCTCGTAAATGCGTACTGCCAGGGTGTCCCAGCCGAAGGGGCGCAGAAGCAAGGTAGCGGGCATTTCCTTCATCACATCGATGCCCACCAGTAACAGCGCAGTGAGCAGACCCGGCAGCATCATCGGCACATAGACCCGACGCCCTACTTCCGCAGAGGATGCCCCCAGGGTACGGGCCGCTTCCACCAGGCTGGGGCGCACCTGTTGCAGGGCGTTTTCCACCGGCCCGAAACCCACGGCCATAAAGCGGACCACGTAAGCCAGCAGCAACGCGGCCAGGGTGCTGACCAGTACAATGCCCACCCCCAGATCCGCCAGCCAGCCTTCTACCGCGCTGAAGCTGATCATGATGCCCACCGCCAGCACCGAACCCGGCAAGGCGTAACCCAGGGTCGCCAAACGCACGGCCACGGATACCGAGGGCGACGGCTGATGCCGCTTCACCCAGGCCAGCCAGCCGGCCAGTGTCAGCACCAGCAGGGCGGCCATGGTGCCGAGCAGGAAGGTACGCCAGATCAGGTTGAGAAAACGGGCATCCACCTGCATCAAGCCATTGTCGATCACCCAGTAAAGCAAGCGACTGACCGGCAGCAGGAAGGCCAGGAACAGTACCGTAAAGGCGAACAGCGTCACCCCCCAGGCCAGCCGGGGACGGCTGCGCAAGGTCTGGCGACCACCGATCTCACTGTAGCGGGCGCGACTGCGCCCGCGCCGCTCCAGCCACAGGGCCACCACCACGAACAGCAGTAGCAGGGAGGCAAGCTGGGCGGCGGCCTGCAGGTTGAACAGGCCGTACCAGCTCTTGTAGATGGCCGTGGTAAAGGTATCGAAGTTGAAGATGCTTACCGCGCCGAAGTCGGCCAGGGTTTCCATCAATGCCAGGGCCAGACCCGCCGCGATGCCAGGCCGCGCCATCGGCAGGGCCACCCGGAAGAACGCGGAAGACGCCGAGTCACCGAGGATGCGGGCTTGCTCCAGCACCGCCCGCCCCTGCGCCTCGAAGGCCAGCCGGGCAAGCATGTAGACATAGGGGTAGAGCACCAGGGACAGGGTCATCACCACCCACAGGGGGTGACGGGCGCTGAAGTCCGGCAGAACCGGCAGCCACTGGCGCAGGAAGGTCTGGATGGGGCCGGCGTAATCGAGCAGATCCACCATCACGAAGGCCAGCACATAGGCGGGCATGGCCATGGGCAACAACAGCGCCCATTGCAGCCAGCGCCGCCCCGGGAATTCCAGGGTAGCCACACACCAGGCCAAGGACACGCCAAGGAGAAGCACGCCGGCGGTGACGCCGACCATCAGGAACAGGGTGTTGCCCACCAGCCGCCACAGCACCGTGTCGAGCAGGTGCTGCCAGGTGGCCCATTGTTCCTGCTGCCAGGCGGCCAGCAGGACCATAATGGGCACCAGCACCAGCAAGGCCAGCAGCAGAACGCTGGCTCCGCTGGCGGACAGGGCTCCCCGTGTTCGCACCGGTTAGCGGTACCCGGCGCGGTCCATCAGTTTGACGGCATCCACCTGCAGGGCGCCGGCCACACTGACGTTCAGATCATCCGACTTGAATTCCCCCCAGGAGGCCACTTCCTCGGCAGGCTCCACGGCGGCATTCACCGGGTATTCCATATTGCGGTCGGCCAGCAGTTTCTGGGCTTCCGGCTGGCTCATCCACTCCAGCAGGTCGCGGGCCTTTTGCGGATGCGGCGCATGGCGGGTAATACCGGCGCCGGAAATATTCACGTGGACACCGCTGCTTTCCTGGTTCGCCCAGAAAAGGGACAGCGGCAACTGCGGGTTATCCTGCTTCATGCGGCCAAAGTAGTAAGTGTTCACTATGCCCACATCACATTGCCCGGCGACGATGGCCTCCATCAGGGCGGTGTCATTGGAGAATACGTCAGTGGCCAGATTCGCCACCCAGCCACGCACGATTTCCTCGGCCTTTTCTTCACCAAGGCGCTGAATCATGGTCGCCACCAGAGACTGGTTGTAGACCTTTTTGGAGGTACGCAGGCACAAACGGCCCTTCCATTCCGGTTCCGCCAGGGCTTCGTAGCTGGACAGCGCCGCCGGATCCACCCGGTCAGTGGAATACACCAGGGTGCGGGCCCGCACGGTCAGGCCGAACCAGCGGTTTTCCGGGTCGGTCAGTTCCGCCGGCACATTGGCAGCCAGCACCGGAGACTCCAACGGTTGCAGCAGATTCTTGTCCGCCGCATTCCACAGGTTGCCGGCGTCGACGGTGATCAGCATATCCGCTGGAGAGCGCTCACCCTCAGCCTGCAAACGAGCGGTCAGGGCAGCGGCATTGTCGGTGATATAGCGGATTTTCACGCCGGTGGCCTCGGTATAGGCATCAAACACCGGCTTGATCAGATGGTCATTCCGCGAGGTATAGACCACCAGTTCTTCTTCAGCAGCGGGTTCGGAGCAGGCCCACAGCCCGGTAAGCATGACAACGGCGGCGGCCAGAAACGCAATGGCTCGCATAGTAGAAGACTCCATCAAACGCACAATGAAACAAGAATGATTCTTAATTGAGGCGCAAGTATGGCAGGATTTCATGCCAAGCTCTAGCCTTACAGACCCTGAGATTGCGGCCGTGCGCGCGCCGGTAAATCCGCACCACGGCCCATGGCCTGGCGGGCAAACAGGCGTTTGAGCGGCCCGCCCTGATTGACCCAGCGCATACCCGTGTTGCGCAGCCAGCGAACCGGCAGGGCCCGCTGGCCAAACAAGTGTTGAAAGCCACGCATGGCATTCTGCATGATCAGGTTCTCACCGCGGCGCCGACGCTGGTATCGGGCAAGAGCCGCACTGTCCGCACAGGAACGCCCGCTGCCAACGGTTCGCTCCACCTCTTCCGCCAGCACCGCCGCGTCCAACAGACCCAGATTGACGCCCTGCCCCGCCAGCGGATGAATCACGTGGGCGGCATCGCCCACCAGCGCCAGGCCCGCCGCTACATAGCTGCTGGCATGTCGCTCCTGGATTGGGAACACCGCTCTGTCGCTGAGCAGCGTCACCTCGCCGAGCGCATCACCGACGGCCGCTTGCAGTTCGGCAGCAAAATCCGCCGGCGTCTTTTCTCGCAGTTGAGCAATACGCTCCGGCCAACCAGACCAGACAATGGAACACTGCCGCTGCTCGCCCTGCTGCGGGTCACTGTAAAGCGGCAGCAACGCCAGCGGCCCGGATTCCATGAACACCTGACGCGCGCAAGCACTATGGGGCAAGGCCGTGGCGATGGTCGCCACCAGGGCATGATGGCCACTGTCGCGGGCACCGCCACTGATGCCGGCCCAGTCACGCACCCGGGAGCGGGCGCCATCGGCACCCACCAACAGATCCGCCTGCCAGCACTGATCCCCGGCGTACACTTGCCAGCCCTCGGCTTCACGACGGGCACTGTCCACTGCGACATTGCAGCGCCAATTCAGATTGGGGAAGTCCGCCGCCCGGCGATACAGCCCCGCCGCCAGATGACCATTCTCCAACAACCAGCCCAACGATTGCGCGCCCACCTCTTCAGCCCGGAATAGCACCTCGCCGGTACCATCCTGATCCCACACCTGCATGGCGTCATAGGGTTGCACCCGGCTCATGTCCAGATGTTCCCAGACGCCGCTGTTTTGCAGCAGCCAGTAACTGGCCTCGGTGAGCGTGGACACCCGCAACTGCGCCGGCCCGGACGGCATCACCGGCGCCGGCGCCCCATCCAGCACCGTCACATCCAGCCCCTGGTCCGCCAGCAACACCGCCAGCAAGCCCCCGGTCATACCACCGCCGACGATGACGATATGTTGGGAATCAGACTGTTCTGTCATGGCCGCATTCTTCAAAGGTCGATGCTCACTGTTGATATGTAGGAACGCCGCTACGCTCCGTGCCTACAGCAGCTTCGTAGCACGGGTTTCGCTATTAACTGTTAACTATTAATTATTAACTGCCTTTTCACAGCCCCATCGCCCGCCGCGCGAACCCCTGCCGCAGGCCCGGCAGAATATCCATGGCCACCAGCCCCAGCTGCCGGCTGTGAGCAAACAACGGTTGCTGGACCCGGAATACTTCCGGCACCCAGCGGGACGCCTGGCTGATCAGAGCCTGGTCCTGTTCCCGGCGTTGCACATACTGCTGCAACCGGGCCAGCGCCCCCGGCGACTGCGCACCGCCCACGGTGCGGGCAAGCTGCACCAGGTCGCGCACGGTCAGATTGAAGCCCTGCCCAGCCACCGGGTGCAGGGTGTGAGCGGCATTGCCCACCACCACACCGTAGGGCACGGCCTGGGCACAGGCATGGGTGAGAACCAGCGGGTAGCGCTGACGTTCGCCGATGCCGGTGATGCGGGGCGCCTCTGCCGGGCATTGCTGCTGCAACTGCTCCAGCAAAGCACCGGACTCCATGGCCATCCAGGCATCCACCTGATCACGGGGGCCGGTCCAGACCAGGGCAAAACGACGATCCGGCAGCGGCAACAGCGCCAAGGGCCCATCGTTAAGAAAGCGCTCGTAGGCAATACCCTGGTGGTCGCTGGCCAGTGACAGGTTGGCAATCATGGCATCGTGGCCGGTGTCAGTATCCCGAGCGCTCACTCCCAGCCATTCGCGGGTACGCGACCTGGCACCATCGGCTGCGATCAGCAACGGCGTGGTCAGGGTGTGCCCGGATTCCAGGGTGGCCTCATAGCCATCTGCCAGCCGGCGAATGGCACTGAGCCGCTCTGGTGCCAGCACCTCAACAGCGGCATCCGCATACAGGGCCCGCAACAACACAAAGCCCAGCCAGCGGTTTTCCACCACTGCCCCCAGCGCCGGCACCCCTTCTTCACTGGCACGCAGTCGAGTGATACCGAGTCGGGAACGGCGGGACACATGCACGGTGTCGATAGCGGCGGCATGTTCGCGAATGGCCTCGCCCACCCCCAATTCATCCAGTACCGCCAGGGTACCGGCAGAGAGGGCGGTACTGCGGGCATCGAAGCTGGGCGTCAGCGGCGGTTCATCGGGCAGGGTGAGCGGATGGCTTTCCACCAGCGTCACGGCAGCGGCACCGTGATGCCGCAACAACAACGCCAGCAAGGCCCCGGCCATGCCACCGCCGACGATAAGAATGGGATCTTGCCTCTGTTCCGTCATCCAGGTTTTCCCGAAACTATATAAAGGGGATCTGCAGGAGCTTGCGTGGCAGCACCGGTTTTCGCTGTTAACTATAAGGAGCCTCTGAATAACTCCTTGCATGCTCAGTCTTTCAGGCTGGCTCGTAATCTAGGCACAATTTTAAAGGTGTATGTCGATCCATCGAAAAATTGTAACGACGAGTACGGGCCAGCCTGAAAGACCCGCAGGGCGCGGCCTGAAGCGCACATCTGCTGCGCCTTGTCTCTAGGAAAGGGAACCACCCTGTCCGTCGATACAAGACACAACAGCTGCACGCTTCAGGCCACGCTGAGTACGCAAGGAGTTATTCAGAGGCTCCTTAACTGTTAACTGCTTTTTTCATCACCGCTTCGATATCCGCCACTTCCTTGGGCACTTCGTGGCTAAGCACATCACAACCGTCTTTGGTTACCACCACATCATCCTCGATGCGGATGCCGATACCGCGCCACTGCTCGTCCACGCTGTCGTCGTCCGGTGCCACATAGAGCCCTGGCTCCACTGTCAGCGCCATGCCCGGCTCCAGTTGTCGCCACTGGTCCTGCACCCGGTAGTCACCCACATCATGCACATCCAGTCCCAGCCAGTGACCGGTGCGGTGCATAAAGAAACGCCGGTAGCCTGCGGTCTCCACCAGCTCATTGAATTCACCCTTGAGCAGGCCCAGGTCCAAGAGTCCCTGGGTAAGAATGTGCACCACTTTTTCGTGGGGCACATTCCAGTGATTGTCCGGATGGGTAGCCTGAATAGCCGCATGCTGGCTGGCCAGCACCAGCTCGTAGAGGGCTTGCTGGGGTTTGCTGAACGTACCGTTCACCGGAAACGTACGGGTGATATCAGAGGCATAACTCTCCAGCTCGCAACCGGCATCCACCAGCACCAGGTCGCCGTCTTTCAGCTTCTGGCTGTTTTCGATGTAGTGCAGGATGCAACCGTTGGCGCCGCCACCGACAATGCTCGGGTAGGCGGGACTGCGTGAGCCGTTGCGCATGAATTCGTGGATGTATTCCGCTTCCAGCTGATATTCCATCATGCCCGGCTTGACCGACTGCATGGCGCGCACATGGGCACCGGCAGAAATGCTGGCAGC
Organism: Alcanivorax sp.; assembly: GCF_051117345.1. Taxonomy (GTDB): domain Bacteria; phylum Pseudomonadota; class Gammaproteobacteria; order Pseudomonadales; family Alcanivoracaceae; genus Alcanivorax. The sequence goes on along the minus strand of NZ_JBNPEC010000176.1, from coordinate 5,322 downwards.
GCGACGCATCAATTTGATTTCGGCGGCGCTCTTGAACAGGCGCATGTCGTGCAGATGGTGGGCCAGGGCAATGAACTCTCCGGGCGGCTGGGCACCGGAACGAACCCGCTCACGGATACTGTTAACCCAGCCCATCAGGCGGCGGTCGAATTCCGCATCGTGGCCCAGATCGTAGTAGACCCGTTCGCGGCCTTCGATCAGTCCCGGCAGGATCTCGTCGATATCGCCAATGGGAAAGGCATCATCCGCATCAAAATCTGCCACCGCGCCATCGGGCCCGGCCCGGTAGCCGTTCCAGATTTCCATGGCACGATCCCGCTCACGGCAGAACAGCACATACTCGCCGTGCTCCCGCCCGGGCAACAGCACCATGATCGCTTCCGGTTCGCCAAAACCGGTGAGGTACCAGAAATCGCTGTTCTGCCGGTAGGGATATTCCACATCCCGATTACGGGTGCGCTCCGGGGCAGCCGGCAGGATAGCAATGCTGTTGGGCCCCATGATACCCATCAGCTCCTGGCGGCGACGATCGAATTCCTGGCGGTTGATACTCAAGAGCACTCCTTGGTAGTGGCAGCGATAACGGCGATTCTCAGTGCCGGGTGGGTGGCGTTTGCGGCGCCGGTGCCGGCTTGTCCTGGTGGCGCATGACCAGCTCAGTGTAAATCATCAGCGCCGCCATCCGGCAATGCTCCGCCACCTGCTCGAACATATCTTCCTGTTCGTCGCCGTCATCGTCCGGCGTGGCCACCTGACTGATCGCCGCCAGGTCGGACAAGGCTTCCTGGATGCCCGGCGACAGATCCTTGTCATGGGTGTTGGCCGACCCGGTACCGAACCCCACCAGAAAACCTTCGCACCACTGTGCCACTGCCGCCACGCGCAGGCCCAGCTCCTCTTCATCGCCGGGCAGCAGCAGCGCCAGCTCAAGACCGGTCCCCTGGAACCCTTCGTGGAGCTGATCACGCAATGAAAGCAGTGCCACCGAGAGGGCACCGTCAAAGCCGCCGTCAATCTCCGTATGGGCTGCCAATACGCCCATCACTTCTTCATCGTGACCGCCATGGCCAGTGGCAAGCAGCCCCGCCATCAGGCCCTGCAGTTCACTGGGGGAGTGGGCCACACCGGCGGCCGCCAGGCCCTGGGCCAGGACTTCAAAATCAATCGGGTTGGACATGACTCTATCCGTTTTGCGGGAATGGGAAGGTTCTCTCGGCCCCTGTCCGGGCGCCGCACAGGTTCTCAGGCAGCCTGTGAATAATGTGCGCTAAGTGGCTACCACTATTGAATTTCGTTGACCCTTGCAAACCCCACACCTATAGTTGAAACAACCTGTAATCCGGGTGGAAATGCCATTGCCGGAAAATACCGGCAGGGTGAGGGCCAATAAACAGGCTCTACGGGAACGCCGGGCCGAGAAAGGTCCACACCTTAGGCGAACAGCGTACATTTTGCCATGACGACGGAACAACAACTACGGCAACTGGAAGCCCGCGTCGATGACCTGCTGCGCATCAGTGCGCGCCTGCGTCAGGAAAACCAGTCCTTGCATGAACGCGAGGCCAAGCTGGTGGAAGAACGGGCCCAACTGCTGAAAAAAAACGATGTGGCTCGCAACAAGGTCGAAGCCATTATTTCGCGTCTGAAATCCCTGGAGCAGGAGTCCTGAGCGTGACATCCTGCCTGACACTGATCCACAGCCAATGCGGTGCCCTCGGCCATGTCTAACGAAAACTCCCTGGTAATTCATCTACTGGACAAGGAGTATCGCGTCGCCTGCCCGGCCGGTGAACAGGACAACCTGCTGGCCGCCGCCCGCTATCTGGACAAGCAATTGCGTGAAGTCCGCGATGCCAATGTGATCGGCCTGGAACGCATTGCCATCATGACCGCTCTGAACATGAGCCACGAACTGCTCAACGCCCGCAAGGCGGTGTCCGAAGATTCCGAAAGTGAAGCCCGCGTCCAGGCCTTGCTCAGTCGCCTGGAAGACGAGATCCAGGCCTTCGAAGACGCACGTCGTAAGCTCTGACCCGCCGTCTCTACAGCGCCGCTGTAGGAACCGAGCGCAGCGAAGGTAACAGCCGCAGGCTGGCCCGAAGGGTGAGCGAAGCGAATAACACCTCTTGAGGTGCGAATCCGAGCCCAAGCGAGGGAAGGTCTTGACCGGTCGCATTGCTTTCTTGAAAGACCTGTCGAGTTGGGTCATTCCTGATCGCCCTTCGGTCGATTTCCTCGTTGACGCGAGGTTCGCACCTCGAGAGGTGCTCCTACAGCGGCTTCGTGGCAAAGCAAAAAAATCTACGAAATCCCTTCCCTGTCAAGTCCTGACCTGTCCCCGGCAGCACTGTTATACTGCATCCGAGTGCTTCCTGGCCCGTTCGCCAGAGGGTCATGTCCCCGAGCCGATAATGTAATACCCGGGGGCAAATATTGCCCTGCCTGTGTGCATGTCCGCCTATTGAGCGGAAAGCCTGAAGGTGGGGTTGCTGCCTCCACCTTGAACCTACGGTTCAAGGGTCAAACCCGCAGCGGCGGACCGGGAAGCACCCTTTATTTCTGCATTGGCCAGCCCATGACCGCAGCTACGCGGCGGCAACTGCGCCGCCAGTTCCGACAGCAACGCCGCACCCTGACACCAGGCCAACGCCGGCGGGCCAGTCACCGTTTCGGGCCTCGGCTGGATCAGGCTCTGGGCCATCGCCCTGCCCGCCACCTGGCACTGTATCTGGCCAACGATGGCGAACTGGATCTGCTACCCTGCCTCGACCACAACCGCTTCCAGCTTGCCACTACCTACCTGCCCCGCCTGGACCCGATCCGCCGTGGCCATCTGCAGTTTCGCCTCTGGCAGCGCCACCACCCCATGCGCCCCAACAATTACGGCATTGCCGAGCCGGCACACCACTATCGGGGGCGGGCTTTGTGGGCACTGGATGTGATTCTACTGCCGGCAGTGGCGTTTGACGCCTGCGGCTATCGACTTGGCATGGGGGGGGGTTATTACGACCGCACGCTCGCAGAACTGGCGCGCAGGCCAAGGCAACCCAGGCTAGTGGCCGTGGGCTATGATTTTCAGAGGGTTAGGGAAGGAACACTACCGGTGGCCCCATGGGACCAACCGGTAGATCTGACTGTTACTACTGGATGTGACTGACAACAACGCCGGCACTATCTGCGTAGCGTTGGTAATCGTTTTCGTTGCCGCCGTAGGTCAGGCTGCTGATCAGCACGCCCAACCCGAATATCACAGCCAGTAGCACCAGGGCGTCCGGCTTCTTCTTCATTATTTCTATCCCCAAAAAGCGGTACAGCAATGTCTTAAGTGACCCTAAAGTCGTAACAGGAATGTCACTTTAATCTCATTACAAAATGTAAAATGCCAACCAGGTCAAAATTTGATCATTTCGAAATGTAAAGTCAAGCAGTTAGCCGACTCTGCTGACGTTTCTTAACAAAAATCCCCACTAACTGACTCAAAACACCCATCTTGAGCGCAAATACTGATTGTGCCAACTCTTGCAATGCGAACTTTCAGAAAAGCCGCCATGCAATGACAGACCCATCGCCAGTTAGTTCAGTGATTTAATCCAGAAACAGGCGATAGGCCGGGTTATCGCTTTCCTCCACCATGGGATAAGGCACCTTTTTCAGGTCCGCCAGCAACCGGGAATGCTTGCCGGCCTCTACCTGAAAGCCCACCAGCACCCGGCCATAGGCCGCACCATGGTTACGGTAGTGGAACAGGCTGATATTCCACTTCTCCCCCAGGGACTGGAGAAACTTCATCAGGGCGCCGGGGCGCTCGGGAAATTCCACCCGGAACAACCTTTCCTGCATATCCTGGCGTGGCGCATGCCCCCCTACCATATGGCGGATATGCAGCTTGGCCATTTCGTTGCCGCTCATATCCACCACTGGGTAACCACGCTCTTCCAGGTCTGCCATCAGAGCCTGCAGGGCCTCGCCGCCCGGTCGCAGCTGGATGCCCACAAAGATATTGGCATCCCGGTCATCGCTGTAGCGGTAATTGAACTCGGTAATGCCACGCCGACCCAGGGCCTGGCAAAAGGCACGGAAAGCACCGGGGCGCTCGGGAATGGTCACCGCCAGAATGGCCTCGCGCTGTTCACCCAGCTCCGCCCGCTCCGACACATGGCGCAGGCGGTCGAAATTCACATTGGCACCACTCTGGATCGCCACCAGGGTCTGGTTCTCCACCTGGTGCTTGGCCACCCAGTTCTTCAGGCCTGCCAGGGCCAGCGCACCGGCCGGCTCACAGATGGCCCGGGTATCCTCAAAGGCGTCCTTGATGGCTGCACAGATTTCGTCGGTGGTGGCGGTAATCACCTCATCCACGTGATGACGCAGGATCTTGAAGGTTTCCTTGCCAATCTGTTTCACCGCCACGCCATCGGCAAACAGCCCCACCTCCGGCAGGATCACACGGCGATTTTTCTCCAGCGCCACCTTCAAACAGGCGGCATCTTCCGGCTCTACCGCGATGATTTTCACATCCGGGCGCACATATTTCACATAGGCCGCCACACCGGCGGCGAGCCCCCCGCCGCCCACAGGGATAAAGATGGCATCCAGGTCGCGACTTTGCTGACGCAGGATTTCCATGCCAACCGTGCCCTGCCCGGCAATCACGTCCGGATCATCATAGGGGTGCACAAAGGTCAGGTTGTCACGCGCTTCCAGCTTGCGGGCATGCGCGAGAGCCTCATCGAAACTGTCGCCGTAAAGCACCGCCTTGCCGCCATGATTGCGCACCGAGTTCACCTTGATATCCGGCGTGGTGCGCGGCATCACGATGGTGGCCTTGATACCCATGGAACTGGCCGCCAGCGCCAGACCCTGAGCATGGTTGCCGGCGGAGGCACAGATCACCCCGCGCTGAAGCTGCTCATCGTTGAGCTGACAAAGCTTGTTATAGGCGCCGCGCAGCTTGAAGGAAAACACCGGCTGCAGGTCTTCCCGCTTGAGCAACACCCGGTTGCCAATACGCTTGGAAATCAACGGCGCCGCATGGATGGGGGTTTCCACCGCCACGTCGTAGACGCGGGATTGCAGTATCCGTTTGACGTATTTATCCAGCATGGGGAGTTCCGGGTTGGTGTTTGGTGCGCAGAAGGGACTAGTCTAGGGGCTGGCCGGGATAAATGCGATACGGCAGCGACGCCCCAGGGTCGAGTCATCGCCACGCCTGCCCTATAATTCCCGCACAGTTCTTTTACCCGCACGACAGGATAATTTCAGTGACCAGGATGCGCTGAAAAAACAGGTCGCCGAGGCGGTGCTCCGCTTTGTACCTGAAGG
>NZ_JBNPEC010000168.1:0-3511 GCF_051117345.1 Alcanivorax sp. | reverse complement strand
GGCGGCCGGGGGCGTGGTTGGCGGGGTTGAAGGTGGTGTAGCGAAGTAGCCGTTGCAGTTGGGTGTCGAGGGGCAGGACGGCGCCAAGGTGGCCGATTTCCGGGGTGGTGTGGGCCAGTACCGGGCTGAGGATCACGTCGTATTGCGCAAAGGCGTCGGCGTAGCGCTGTCGGGCCAGGCGTAGCTGGCGCAGCATGGCCGGGGTTTTCAGGAAGCGTTGTTGGTAATAGTCGGCCAGGCCACGGGTGAGCGGGTCCAGTTGGCCGGCATCGAAGCCCTGGGGGAACAGGGCCTTGCCGCCCTTGCTGACCAGAAAGCCGAGCATGGCCCAGTAGAGCAGGAAATCTTCCACGAAGCGGGCCGGCAGGTCGATGCGGGCCTCTTCCACGGTGTGACCCAGGCTTTCCAGCAGGTGGGCGGTGTCCTGCACGGCGCGGCGGGTTTGCGGGCAGGTGGCGTCGCCGGTGACGGAGTCGATCATCATGCCCACGCGCAGCCGCCGCTTGCCCGGGCCGGTGACCTGGCCGATGGGTTTGAGCTTGCGGTTGCGGTAGTAGCGTTCCGCTTCCATGAAGAAGTGGGCGGTGTCGCGGACGCTGCGGGTGAGCACGCCATCGCTGACGATATTCACTGGCAGTAACTTGGCCGCCTCCTGATCGATCAGCCGACCGCGTGTGCCCTTCAGGCCCACCAGGCCGCAGCAGGCGGCGGGGATGCGGATGGAGCCGCCGCCATCGTTGCCATGGGCGATGGGCACGGCACCGGCGGCGACCAGGGCAGCGCTGCCCCCGGAGGAGCCGCCGGCGGAGTAGTCGGTGTGCCAGGGGTTGCGGGTGGCGGGCACGCCGGCCTGTTCGGTACTGGCGGTGAAGCCGAAGGCGGGCAGGGTGCTTTTGCCCAGCAGGTTGAAGCCCTGGGCCAGGTACTGTTTGGCGATGCCGCTGGTTTTCTTCAGCGGCGCCTGGCCCAGGGCGCGGCTGCCGTGGCCGGTGGGCAGGCCGCGCAGGTCCAGGTTGTCCTTGATCAGGCTGGGCACGCCGGCGAAGAAGCCGTTGAAGCGTTTGCTTTCCGCTCGCTGGCGGGCGGCGTCGAAGGTGTCCAGGGTGAGCCCTTGCAGGGTGGGCTCCACCTGCTGCAGCCGGGCAATGGCGGCCTCGGTGACTTCCCGGGTGCTGACCAGGCCCTGGCGCAGCCGCTCGGCCAGCGCGGTGGCGTCGTCGTTCCCGAGGGCGTCATCGCAGAAGGCGTGGAGGTGTTTGCTGGCCATGGGGCTCTCCCGTAAAAAAAGGTGCACGATAGTGCCATCTATAATCTGTGCGAAGGGGCCAATTGTTGTTTTGCGGCGTTGCGCAGAGTCTGTGTTGTACCACGGTGGGCAGGGTGGGCGGAACGGTTCGTGTTGGAGCCTTGCTCGCAAGGCGAAGGGGGTTGAAGGGCTGAGAGATTCGCCTTGCGAGCAAGGCTCCAACGGGAATGAGGGCGGAAACGGGAGGTTGTTTCCTTCGTGGGGAATCGCGCCGCCAGCGACGCTCCTACGGGAGGGGCTACCGTGCGCGTTCGACACGCTTGTGCTGGGCCAGCAGGTGGCGGGCCAGGTCGGCGAGTTCGGCGATGCTGCCGACGACTGAGTCCGGGCGGTGAGGGTGCTTGACGGTGTTGGGGAAGATTTTGTCCAGCCAGGCCTGATCCCAGCCGGCGCCGTTGTAGAAGATGGAGGTGATGCCGGCTTCCTTGGCGGCGATCACGTCGGTGGTGCTGTCGCCCACGTACCAGCAACTTTCCGATGGGGAGATGCCCAGCTTTTGCATGGCGAGCAGCAGCATTTCCGGGGACGGTTTTCGTTTGCTTACATCGCTGCCGCACACCACAACGTCGAACAGATCTTCCCAGCCGGTGCCGTCCACCAGTGCCAGTTCGTGTTCGAGAAAGTCGCGTTTGCGATTGGAGATCAGGCCGACCTTTACGCCAATGGCGCGGATGCGTTCCAGTTGTTCGCGGATGTCTTCTTCCATCGGGAACACTTCGTCCACGTATTTTTTATAGGCCTCGTCGAAGGCCTGGTGGGCGCGGCCCTTGGCGTCCTGGTCGCTGCCGAACAGCACTTCGAAAATATCGGTGCGGGAAATCTTGCGTTGCGCAACGATCTTGGGATGCAGGCGCTTGTTGTCTTTCACATAGATGAGCAGCTTGGCATCTTCGATGGTCTTGGAGTCATCCGGGTCCAGCAGACGGTCCCACAGGTCCAGCTCTTTCAGGTGGGGCAGTACATCGTCCACGGCGTGGTACATAGCATCGTGGGTATCCACCAGGGTGGCATGCCAGTCGATGAGGATGGCCTCGGGTTTTGCATGGGGCAGTTGCAGGATGCTCATGATGCTCTGTCCTTGCCGTCGACAATTTTATTATTAGCACACAATCTGTGGCGCTGGTGTGAACCTGTGGCGAATGGGTGCTAGTCAGATTGCTGGCCGCCCGTATAGCATCCCTATTCACGGTGGCATTGTGCAAGGGAGTGGGAAGATGGGATGTGTTACAGGAAAGAGCGCGCTGGGCTGGGTGGTGTTGGTCAGTGGCCTGCTGCTGTCGGGACTATCGCTGGCCAGTGAGCTGCCGTCGGCCGAGGCGATTCGCTCGGCGCTGAAACAGGCCCATGAGCGTTATCAAGGCCTGGAGGAAGGCGCCAACGCAGATTACATCCCGGCTCTGGCCAAGGTGGATTCTGACATTTTCGGCATCGTGCTGGTGACGGTGGATGGTCAGGTGTTCAGCGTCGGCGATGTGCAGTCCGAGGTGTCGATCCAGTCGATCTCCAAGGTGTTCACCATGGCGCTGGTGATGGAGGAAAGCGGTGTGAGCACCTTTCCGGATTCCACCGGGGTGGATGCCACCGGCCAGGCCTTCAATTCCATTCACGCCATCGAGCAATATCGCGGTGCGGAAATGAATCCGCTGGTGAACGCCGGTGCGATTACCGCCACCAGCATGGTGAAGGGCAATAGCGCCAAGGCCGTGTGGAAAAAGATTCTGACGTTTTATAACGATGTTGCCGGTCGTGAACTCACTGTGCAGGAAGACATCTATGCCTCCGAGGCGGCCACTAACCAGCGTAATCAGGCCATCGCCCACCTGATGCATGCCTACGGCCATCTGCAGGGCGACCCGGTGCAGGCCACGGATATCTATACCCGTCAGTGTTCGGTGGGAGTGAATGCCCGGGACCTGGCGGTGATGGCGGCGAGCCTGGCCAACGGCGGGGTGAATCCGGTGACCGGCAAGACGGTGATGACGGCGGCCAATGTGCCCGAGGTGCTGGCGGTAATGGCCACCGCCGGGCTTTATGATGATGCGGGCAAGTGGCTGTATGCCACCGGCTTGCCCGCCAAGAGCGGGGTGGGCGGCGGCCTTATTGCGGTGTCGCCGGGCAAGTTCGGCATCGCCGCCATTTCGCCACCGCTGGATGCGGCGGGCAATAGTGTGCGTGGACAAAAAGCCATTGCCGATATCTCGGCCG
>NZ_JBNPEC010000190.1:0-3576 GCF_051117345.1 Alcanivorax sp. | reverse complement strand
CACTGCGTTGTGCGCGAGACAATCATCTGTGTGGTCAACGGCGACCGCACTCCGATGCGAGCAAAGGCGCTCAAAGACTCCTGCCAATGGTGGCGGGACGCTTTGAGCGCTTTTTTTATGCCCGAAAAAAACGGGCAGAAGAGGGAAGGACTATGAACGGTTTCAAGAAAACATGTCGTGGGGTGCTGGCTGCCGTGACGTTGGGTCTGTCGGCAACGTCTGTAGCAGATGATGCGCTGGGCTGGCCAGAAAAGGCCGACCTCAAGTTCGGTTTTATTAAACTGACGGACATGGCGCCGCTGGCCATTGCCTACGAGAAAGGCTACTTCGAGGAAGAAGGCCTGTTCGTGACCCTGGAAGCTCAGGCCAACTGGAAGGTACTGCTGGACCGGGTGATCGACGGTCAGCTGGATGGCGCTCACATGCTGGCAGGCCAGCCACTGGGGGCCACCATCGGTTACGGTACCGAAGCCCATATCATTACCGCCTTCAGCATGGACCTGAACGGCAACGGCATCACCGTTTCCAATTCCGTCTGGGAAGAAATGAAAAAACATATTCCCAGCAAGGATGGCAAACCGGTGCATCCCATCAAGGCCGACACCCTTAAGCCGGTGGTGGAGCAATACAAGGCCGCCGGCAAGTCTTTCAAGATGGGCATGGTGTTTCCAGTATCCACCCATAACTACGAGCTGCGTTACTGGCTTGCTGCCGGTGGCCTGAACCCGGGCTATTACGCGCCGCACAAGGGCGATACCAGCGGCCAGTTGCAGGCGGACGTGCTGCTGTCGGTGACACCGCCCCCGCAAATGCCCGCCACCCTGGAAGCCGGCACCATTCATGGCTATTGCGTGGGTGAGCCCTGGAACCAGCAGGCCGTATTCAAGGGCATCGGTGTGCCGGTGATTACCGATTACGAAATCTGGAAAAACAATCCGGAAAAAGTGTTCGGGGTCAGCAAGGGCTGGGCGGAGGAATATCCCAACACCCATATCCGTGTGGTCAAGGCGATGATCCGTGCTGCCAAGTGGCTGGACGAAAATAACAACGCCAACCGTCCGGAAGCGGTGAAGATCCTGTCCAAGCCCAACTATGTGGGCGCCGACTATGACGTGATTGCCAACTCCATGACCGGCACCTTCGAGTACGAGAAAGGCGACAAGCGCGAGATCCCGGACTTCAACGTGTTCTTCCGCCACAACGCCACCTATCCCTACTACTCCGATGCCATCTGGTACCTGACGCAAATGCGTCGCTGGGGGCAGATCAGCGAGAGCAAGCCGGATAGCTGGTACATGGACATCGCCAAGAAAGTCTATCGCCCGGACATCTACACCCAGGCGGCCAAGTCACTGATTGCCGAAGGCAAGATCAGCGCCGATGAATTCCCGGATTTCGCCAGCGAAGACGGCTTCAAGCCGCCGCAGAGCGAGTTCATCGACAACGTCACCTATGACGGCCGCAAGCCCAACGAGTACCTGAGCAAGTTCCCCATCGGCCTGAAAGACGGCGACACCCTGTAACCGGGGACGCGAGAGGAAGGAGACAATCATGGTGACCCTGACATTCCCGACCTGGATGGAACCCTACCGCGCCCTGGCCACGGGCAAGGTATCCCCTGATCAGTGGCAAGCACTGATGCGCCAGCTGCTGTGGCCGGTGCTGGGGATAGGCCTGTTCCTGCTCATGTGGCAGTTCGCGGCCCAGCGTATTGATACCTCGCTGGGCCAGTTCCCCGGCCCGGCCCAGGTGTGGGAGCAGGCGGGTAATCTGGTCAGCGAACACCAGCAGTCCCGCGAGCGGGAAGTGGCGTTCCATGAGCGGCAGGAGAAGTACATTGCTGCCCGGCTGCAACAGCAGCCGGACTGGGAGCCGGTCACCCGTGCTTATACCGGTGCGCCCACCTTCTTTGATCAGATCGGTACCAGCCTGATCACGGTCATGAGTGGTTTTCTGCTGGCATCGATGATCGCCATTCCGCTGGGCATCGTCATCGGCCTGAGCAGCACCGTGCACGCGGCGGTGAACCCGCTGGTGCAGTTGTTCAAGCCTGTGTCGCCGCTGGCCTGGTTGCCGCTGGTCACCATGGTGGTGAGTGCGGTGTATGTGAGCGATGACCCGATGGTGTCCAAATCCTTTCTCACTTCCATGTTCACGGTAACCCTGTGCTGCCTGTGGCCCACGTTGATGAATACGGCGGTGGGGGTCACCTCGGTCAGCCAGGATCTGACCAATGTCTCCCGGGTGCTGCGACTCAATGCCCTCAGCCATGTGCGCAAGATCGTACTGCCCTCGGCGCTGCCGATGATGTTCACCGGCCTGCGCCTGAGCCTGGGGATCGCCTGGATGGTGTTGATCGCCGCAGAAATGCTGGCGCAGAACCCAGGCTTGGGGAAATTCGTCTGGGATGAATTCCAGAACGGCAGTTCCCAGTCCCTGGGCCGGATCATGGTGGCGGTGATCGTTATCGGCCTGATCGGCTTCCTGCTGGACCGCCTGATGCTGATGCTGCAGCGCGCTCTGGTGTGGGACAAATCTTCCGTACAGCGCTAAGGATAGGAGAAACGACATGAAAGCATTACTGGAACTCTCCAACGTCGGCATGAAGTTCGACACGCCGAAAGGCACTTTCGAAGCGCTGAAGGATGTGAATCTGAAAATTGATTCCGGCGAATTTGTCTCGCTGATCGGTCACTCCGGATGTGGTAAATCCACCGTGCTCAACATTGTCGCGGGTCTGCTACAGGCCACCGATGGTGGCGTCATTCTGGATAAGCACGAAGTCACTGAACCGGGCCCGGAACGGGCAGTGGTATTCCAGAACCACTCTCTGCTGCCCTGGCTCACGTCGTTTGAAAACGTGGAGTTGGCCGTCAAGCAGGTCTTCAAGAAGACCAAGAGCCGGGCGGAAATTCGCGACTGGGTCGAGCACAACCTGGAGCTGGTGCACATGGCCCATGCCATGCACAAGAAGCCGGATGAAATCTCCGGTGGCATGAAGCAGCGCGTGGGCATTGCCCGGGCGTTGGCCATGCAGCCCCAGGTGTTGCTGATGGATGAACCCTTCGGGGCGCTGGATGCCCTGACCCGTGCCCACCTGCAGGATTCCCTGATGGAGATCCATGCCCAGCTGGGCACCACGGTGATCATGATTACCCACGATGTGGACGAGGCGGTGTTGCTTTCCGACCGCATTGTGATGATGACCAATGGGCCATCCGCCACCATCGGCGAGATTCTGGATGTGAACGTGCCGCGTCCACGGGACCGCCTGGCCCTGGCCGACGATCCTACCTTCGTCCGTTGTCGTCAGCAGGTGCTGCAATTCCTGTACGAGAAACAGCGCAAGGTGGAGCCGCTGCCCAAGCGTACCGACGCTGATACTGGCGCCGCGCGAAAACGGGCCTGATAACCGTTTATTGCTGAGTAGATTCGCCTGCTTTTTTCGCACACCGGAAAGCAGGAAGGGGGAAGGTGTGCCCTGATTTCAGGACATCACTGTTTTTTTCATTTTGGGAAGTTACATCGAGGAAACGACCAAGCAATAGTCTGCCATTGCTGCCGTCTGCAATATGT
>NZ_JBNPEC010000260.1:0-3616 GCF_051117345.1 Alcanivorax sp. | reverse complement strand
GATGCGGCCAAGCAGTTGCGCGAAGCGGTTTAAACGCCCCGCAGGAGCGTCGCCCGCGGCGCGATAACCCAAAATCTTAAAAGACGGATTTACCACAGAGGACACAGAGATCACTGAGGAAAGATATTTTTCTCTGTGTACTCTGTGCCCTCTGTGGTGAAAAGGCTTTTGACCCTGGTTTGGGTTATCGCGCCGCGAGCGACGCTCCTACGGAAAGGCAGGGCATGATCATCTCCGCCCCTCCTCTTCCGCTTCGATTACCTTCAACAACCGATCCGGTCCCAGCTCCACTGGCTTGGGCTCGCCGGGTAATTGCCAGTGGCCTGCGTGTCGCTCATCCGGTTTGCTGTCCATCAGCGGCAGGCTGGTGAGATCGGCCAGCGCGTCGCGGAACAGGTCTGTTCGGTAGCATTGCGCAGCAAAGGTCTGGGTTTCTTCCAGGCTGCACTGACGCCAGCGCTGCATTTCCTCCAACAGGAAACGGGCATCGGAACGCCAGGGGAAGTTGGCGTGGAAACCAGCGAACACATGAAAGTGATGAGCCGGAAACGGTTGCCCGGTCAAGCCGCCGGGCAGGCGCTGGCTGAACGGTGCGCGAATGATTTCCGCCGGTACATCCAGCCAGGCAGGATGCGCCAGTAGCGACAGGCTCTCCAGCAGATGCTCGTCCGCGTGGCGCGCGGCCTTATAGAGCGCCCGCAACATGGCGCGATGAGGCCCGGGATTACGGGCCACCCAATCACGGGACACCGCCAGCACTTTTTCCGGGGCGTTTTCCCAGATCTGGTAACCGGAAAGAATGCAGTGCCCGGCGCCGGTTAACGCCGCCAGACTGTTCCAGGGTTCGCCCACACAGAACCCATCGATATGCCCCATGCGCAGGTGATCCACCATCTGCGACGGCGGCAGCACCACCAGCTTCACGTCGTGATCCGGGTCCAGCCCAGCGACGCTCAGCCAGTGGCGTAATTGATAGGCATGGCAGGAAAACGGAAATACCACCGCCAATACCAGGGGCGCCTCGCCACTACTGGCACGAGCCGCCACCAGCTTGTTCATGGCACTGGCCATGTCGTTGGGCGTGGGTCCTTCAGACAAGGCGCACAGCCCCTGGAACAACATGGGCGACACGGTAATACCGTTGCCGTTCAGCCCCATGGAGAACGCCGTGGCCAGGGGTTTCTTGATACACCCCAGCCCCAGCGACGTGGCCATCATCATGGGCGCCAGCATGGGGGCCGCATCCAGCTGGCCCACCAGCAAACGATCACGCAGGCTGGCCCAGCTCCATTCCGGTTGCAGCTCCACATCCAACCCTTCGGCGGCGAAGTAGCCCGCTTCCTGGGCCACCACCAACGGCAAGCTGTCGGTCAACGGCATATAGCCGATACGGATTTTCATGGGGTTTGCTCCGCAAGGGCCTGGCGTCTGAGCTCTGACGCCTGACGTTTGAAAACCTTCTCATTCATCGCAGGCTGCGCCCGGCGGAATGTTTTTGCCGGTTCGGAAACCAGGCTTCTTGCCTTCTTCAGTGGACAGACTCTTCTCATGCTTGCTCCTGTTTTGTGGGAGCGCTGATGCGACCACAACTCTCACCCAGCTCAAGGGCAAAAGCATTCGCGATGGAACCATCGCTCCCACAGGGAAAGCTGGCCAAATCCATTACCCCTGCGCCTTCAGCATCTCGGCATAATCCAGCACTGACCTGGCCACCTGTATTAATGGCTGGCCGGTATTCATGGCCTGGCGCCGCAGGGTACTGTAGGCATCCTGCTCATTGAGGCGGCGGCGTTGCATCAGCAGGCCCTTGGCCCGCTCGATGATCTTGCGTTCTGCCAGCGCTTCGCGGGTCTGTTCCAGCTCTTCGCGCAACGCCTGGTATTCCCGGAAACGGGCGGTGGCCACGCGCATCACGCCACGTACCCGGGCCAGATCGGTTTCCCCGGCCACATAGGCACTAACGCCGGCACGCAGGGCCGCCACGATCAGATCCTCGTCGTCCTGGTTGCAGAACATGACCATGGGGCGCGGCATATCCCGCTGTACCAGGGCCATGCTTTCCAGGGTGTCCCGGTCCGGCGCGTCCATGTCCACGATCACCACATCCGGGTTACTGGAATGCACCTTCTCCGCCAGCCCGGCAGCACTGGTCAGACGACAGAGGATCTCGTGCCCTTCATCGATCAGGGCACGCTCCAGAATCGCAGCGCGCGGTGGCTGGTCATCCACCAGCATAATTTTCAGGGCCATAGTGTCGGAAGCATCCAGGGATTGAGTGTTACTGGATTGGTTTGCAACGGTTGTGCCAGTCATGGGTGGTTTAACTCGCTGTTTTTGTTTGCTATTCCTTATTCACCACAACAGCACCCGCAAAGCGCACCATGACAGTGCACTCTGCGGCGCTAAAACGGCGCTGTCCTGGTCAGAGCTTCACTTCGGCCCAGGCCCACAGTTTTTGGGTATCGGTACCGAAATCATCGGCACTGTAGTCGGCGTATTTCAGGCCCACCACGTAGTGCTTGCCGATGGGCCGGGCCACTAGCAAGTCGGTTTCCGTGCCGTAGTCACTGCTGCCCTCATCGGCCTGGAAGTCGTGATACACCGCCGCCAGCTTGAAGCCGGCCAGTTTGGTTCCCACGCTGACAAAGCTGTCTTTCAGGCCGTCCGCCGGGGTCACCAGGAACTGGTCCGCCCAGCCATTGAAGGCATGCTTGGTGGCCAGCGGGGTCTGGAAAGCAACCTGGCCGCCATCAGAGCCCAGCACTTCCTGTGCCACTTTCACGGTGACCCCGGCCATTTCTGCGCCCACTTCGGCGAAGACGTAGTCGGTATCGCCGGCTTCCACCTCTTGCTGGGCGCCTTCCAGGGTGAGAAGCAGCTTTACGGCATCCAGATCAAACGCACCGGCATACCGCAAACCGTAGGTGTCGTTATCGGAATCGGGCACGTTATCCGTTTCCAGCAGGTAACCGTAGGCGGTCAGCGCCCCCCCCGGCGCACCGGCCCAGCTGGCGTTGAGCAGGGTATTGGACACATTGGCATCAAACTTTGGCGTAATGCCGTTTACCTGAGTCAGGTAGGCCGTTGAGAATGAGAAGTCGCCCGTCCCGTAATCCAGCTTGGCGCCATCAAAGGTCTGCTCGTCCTGGCGCCAACCCACGTTGCCGACGAAGCGGGCATTGTCGTAAATGATGCGCTGACGGCCATAGGTAGCCACCAGGCCATCGAGGGCATCGCTACCGGTATAACGGACTGTGGCACGGTTAAGCTCGGTCACTTCCGGATCGGCGATCACCGGGTAACCACTCATGTGGGGCGCAAAGTTATCGACTTTCCCGACAATGCGGGTGTCTTCAAACTCCCCCATCGCATCAAAGCCGTACAACTTGCCGGTCTGGTAACCCAGCCGGGTGCGCAGGGTCAGCGCCTGGGCATCTTCCGCAGCACCGTCGCTATCCACTTCCTCATGGCGCAAGCGCATGTTCAGCAGCGGTGTGCCGCCCTTCAACGCAGTCATAAAAGCATCGTCTTCGGCGTGAGCCGTCCCCGTAACGCCGAGCGTGGACAGAATGACGCCGGCAGCAATGGCAGAATCTTTCATGGTCGTTTCCTCGAT
>NZ_JBNPEC010000130.1:0-19284 GCF_051117345.1 Alcanivorax sp. | reverse complement strand
CCGGCCTGACCAAGAAAGACGTCAACGCCGTATTCGATGAGTTGGCAGACATCATGGAAGGTCATCTGAAGAAACGCGGTGCTGGCCAGTTCACCTTGCCGGGCCTGATGAAAATCGTCACCCAGAAGAAACCCGCCACCAAGGCACGCAAGGGCATCAACCCTTTCACCGGCGAAGAAACCACGTTCGCCGCCAAACCGGCCCGCACCATGGTAAAAGTGCGTCCGCTGAAAAAGCTCAAGGACATGGCATCCTGATGCCGCTTGCCACCGCCGGGCGTCTGCCCGGCGGTTGACCTTCTCCTTTCCCTCCTCTGGCCCCTGGCCACCCCAGCCTCTATAATCCGCGCCCACTGATATCTCTCTGACTGACCCTGGTTGCTTTATGGCCAACCACAGCCACCCTAGGCGCCAGCATCAGCCCCGTTCTTCTGTACCGGAATTCAAGGAGCGCGCCCATGGCAGAGCGTAAAGACAAGAAGAAGGTAATCGGCGAGCCGATGACCGACGAACAGATCAAGGTTTTCCTGGATTTCTCCAGCGAGGAAGGTGTCGACGCCGACTTCCACGTTCTTGAGAAGGCCTATCGGGCCCTGCGGGCCGAAGATTTCGGGCGTTTCATCGGGTTTTTCCTGGCACAGGGCCGGGATATCAATGCCCGCGACCCCCAGGGCCGCACCCTGCTGACCCATATCGAGGGCCACCCGAAGTGCAGCGACTACGCTCAGTTGCTGCGTGATGCCGGCGGCACACGTCAGGATTAACGCCATTTCCCCCGCCGCCTGACCTTCTGTCGGGCGGCAACCAACCAGATACATTTCCCAAGAAAAATACATACCCTCAGGAACTTGTTCACCGCCCAAGCCCATGGCATTGTTAAGCTATTACAAGGGCTATCGGGGCCCGGCGACCATGTCGCCTCGAATAACAGGGTAATGAGAGAGCCGGAAACGGCTTTCCTGTTCGTTTTTTCGCAACTGCCTCCACTGGCATATCGCGACAAAGGCGATCACAGGTTGTATTTCATACCCTGATAAAACACACAACAACAACAAGAGCTGTAAACCATCATGACAGCATATCCTCAACGATTCTGGCATTCCCTGTGTCTGGTCGCGCTTTGCGTATTCAGCATGCAACTCCATGCGGCACGCGATGACGACTATGACGATGAAATGGATGAAGTCACCGCGGAAGAACTGCAAATGCAGGAGATTCCGGTGGATGAACGCATCTTCCAGGAAAAATGGAACGAGGTTCCCTACAAGAAGAGCTACTTCACCTACACCGACGCGCAGATCCGCGAGAAATGGGATTACCTGATGCGCGGCCTCAAGGTGCCCTATCCCTCCGCAGACTACATGCGTACCCAGTTCAAGAAGTACCCGTTCATGTCGGAGGACATCCAGAACTGGGATGGCAAGGATTACGATGGCCTGGAACGCCGCTATCTGGCGGTGTGGAGAATGTTCTTTGCCGGCGATTTCCAGCAAGCCCGGGAAGAAGGCCTGAAGCTGGGTGCGATTGGCAAGATTCCTTCCCTGTTCTCCCAGCTGATGTATGCGATCTACCTGGCGGACCGTCAAAGCACCAAATACATGATGCTGCAGGACGTGGCCAACCAGGCTCAGGAATACTTTGACGTCATGAAAGAGGCTGAGGATGACCCGCAAGTGGCCCCGATCGTGGCCACCGTGAAACTGGGTTACGCCTACGCCATCGCCCGCATCGCCGAAGAATCCCCGGTGCCCATCGTGGTGGCTCGCCGCTATATCGGCAAGATCAAGAACAGTGCCGAAGAAGTGGTAGAAGTGATGCCCGAACAGCCTCTCGCGCACGCCTTCCGCGCTGGCGTGGATGCCGGCATCATGCGTCGGGTGGGCAAATTCACCGGCCGCATGACCTACGGTGCCCGCACTACCACGGTGGAAGATTCCTTCGCCGAAGCACTGGAAATGGCCGGCGACATCCCGATTGTTAACTATGAGTACGCCAATGCGTTGATTTACATGAACCGCAAGCGCGACCTCAACGAGGCAATCAGCTACCTGGAAAAGGCCATGAAGATCCGTCCCGAGTTCTCCATGGATGCCCTGGACGTGATGTATTCCTACAAGCGCCTGCAGGAAGTGCGGCTGTATGCCCTGAACTTCCGCAGCTTCCGCAAGTTTGAAAAACTACGCCGCAAGTTCAGCAAGCAGACAGACCGCAACCTGACCAGCATCATCAGCGAACCGCTGAGCATGGACATGCTTAATAACCCGGAAAAATACGTCCTCCCTGAGCGTGGCTGATGTCACTCTATGAAGACAAGCTGTTCCCGGTATTACTGGATTGGGCAACCCGTCCGGTTTACCGGGACCGTGCCCGGATAGTTGGCCAGGCCCACGGACGGGTTCTGGAGCTGGGCGTCGGTACCGGCAGCAACTTTGCCTTTTATGGTGATTCAGCCACCGAAATCCATGGTATCGAACCGGTCGAGGCGATGCTGGAAATGGCTCGCGAAGCCGCCGATCAGTGCTCGCACCCGGACCGTTTTGTCCTGCGCACCG
The DNA here is from genome assembly GCF_051117345.1 of Alcanivorax sp. Taxonomy (GTDB): domain Bacteria; phylum Pseudomonadota; class Gammaproteobacteria; order Pseudomonadales; family Alcanivoracaceae; genus Alcanivorax. The sequence continues at coordinate 16,733 of NZ_JBNPEC010000130.1, read as the reverse complement.
GCGATGCCCAGCAACTGCCCTACCCCGACCACCATTTTGATACGGTCGTTGCCTGCCTGGTGTTCTGCACCATTCCAGATCCCACCCAAGCAGCAGCCGAAGCCTTTCGGGTGCTCAAACCCGGCGGCACCCTGCTGGCCCTGGAGCATGTGCTCAGCGATCGTCGCTGGGTGCAGCGCCTGCAAAAGGGCATGAACCCGGCCTGGAAGCATCTGGCCTGCGGCTGCCAGCTCACCCGTGATACTGCCAGCATCTTCCGCGAGGCCGGCTTTCGCCTGCACAAGGCCTCACACCGCCGCCACCCCAAACTGCCTGCCTTTGCCGGAGAATTGCTGGATGGGGCTTTATTACGGCCTTGAGGATCAGCGACAAGCTTCAAGCTGCAACGCGGTCTGATCCATAGCCAACCGATAGGCCATCGCCTTCGCGCTTAGCCCATCACGAAAACAAGAGATACAAACATACGGGGCGGCACGGCGTCGGTGTTTTTTCCAACTAGCAACTCCCTAATTCGCGTTGTAGCTTGCGGCTTGAAGCTTTTAGCTGCCCAACTGGGACAAACTGCCACACCCAACCACACCGCTTTACCTTTACAATACCCACCCATGGATACCCGCCCCCCCTTACTGAACTGGCGCCTGCGTCTGATTTGGCTACGCAGTTTGCTGGTACTCGTCATTACTCTTGCCCTGATGGTGCTGCAAAGTCAGGGACATAGCGGCTATCGCCTGAACGAACTGGGCTGGTTAGCGGCCCTGCTGCTACCCAGCCTGATCACATTGCTCTCCCACCGGGTGCTCCGCCAGCGTCACGCCCCACTGCTGACGCTGGAACTGGCCCTGGATACGATCCTGTTCACCGGCCTGATCCAGGGCTTCGGTGGTGCCGGCAACCCGCTATCTTTCTATCTGCTACTACCCGCCCTGCTGGCATCACTGACCCTGCCGCTGAGAAACGGGATGCTGGTGGCAGCACTGGCTCTGGGCGGCTATATGGTGTCCATGAGCTGGTATCAGATGCCCGCCATGGATTCCCCCCTGCACGCCCTCAGCCACCAGCTCAGCGGCCTGCATGGCGTCGGCATGGCCGCCGTTTTCATTGCCCTGCTGGTCATGCTGACTCTGTTGGGGCAGGTGATTCAGCGCCTGATGCGTCAGCAGCAGCGCCAGCAGGAACAGGCCATTGATCTGGCCGGTCGCCGCGAGCACATGTACCAGATTGCCGCCACCCTGGCCGATCAGGCCCATGAACTGAATACCCCACTGGGCACCCTGGTGATGCTGGCCGACAACCTGCTGCATGCGCCGCAACTGCCAGACCCCCTGCGCGATGAAGTCTCTCAGATGGAACAACTAGCCCGTAATGTGGCCCAGCGCCTGAAACAGGGCAATGAACCTCTGCTGCCGGAATACCTGCCCGTCAGTGAGTTGCTGGAGAAGCTACAACAGCACCTTCGTCATCTGGCGCCCACCCTGTCGATCAGCCAGCAATTGGATGCCGACCCCTGCGTCGCCGACACGGAAGGCTGGTTTCGGGTACTGTGCAATCTCGGTTACAACGCCATGGACGCTGGCGCCACCCGGCTGGCCATCACCCTGCAGGACCAGGGGCAGCATTACCGGTTACAGGTCAGCGATGATGGTCCCGGCCATGCTGCATCGGAGCGGGAAGGCATGGGCATCGGCCTGACCCTGGTCAGCACCACGCTGCAACAGATGGGCGCCAGCCTGGAAATGGAATTCGGGCCGCGCTGGACCCAGGCGCGCATGGACTGGCCAAAGCTCCCGGAGCCAACGTCATGAACGAACGCCAACTGCTGCTGGTGGAGGACGACGAGCCACTGGCCAGACAGACCGCCCGCGCCCTGGAACTCCGTGGCAACCGGGTAACCGTGGCCCATAATGCCGAACAGGCGCTGGCACAGCTGGCCGGCCTGGAACATCTTGATGGCGCCATCCTTGACCAGAACCTGGGCAACGACAACGGCCTGGATCTGATCGAACCTGTCCTTGAACATTTCCCGGCTTGCCGGGTCATCCTGCTCACCGGCTATGGCAGTATTACTGCAGCAGTGGCCGCCACTCACCGTGGTGCCCGCAATTATCTCACCAAACCCGCCAGCCCCGCTGACATCTTGCTGGCGCTGGATGCGGATCCGACCAATCCGACCCTGCCCCTACCCGCCACCCCGCCATCCTTGCAACGGCTGGAGTGGGAGCATATCCAGCGCACTCTGGATGCCCATGATGGCAACATCTCCCGTGCTGCCGACGCTCTGGGCATTCATCGCCGCACCTTGCAACGACGGCTGAAAAAACGTCCCACCGCCAGTGACTACCAACGCGACAAGCACTTTCGCGAAGACTGACTGTCACAACTTGCCTTACACTGTTAAACGATCACACGTTACCGTACCGGATGAGAAAAAGACCCAATCAGCCGGTTGCCGGAAACAACAGAAGGGATGCAGGACTTGAGGCTACATCAGCAGACAATATGGCTGGCTGCACTACTGCTGATGCTACTCGCCATCCCCGCTTTCGCTGATGACGCTCCGCAACTGCGCATCACCGGCAATGCCAACGATGCGGTCAGCGGTAATATCCGCGCTTTGGTGGACCTGTCCCGTTATCCCTGCGAGCCGCCCACGGCTCAATATGGCCTGATACGCAGACAGATCCTTGCCAACAGCCAGCAAGCGTTGCAGGCCATGGGCTACTACGAAAGCACCCTGTCCCTGAGCACCGACCGGGAAGACGGCTGTGTCCGGGTAACGCTGGACGTGAACACCGGGCCCGCAGTGATCCTGCAGCGGGCAGACATTCGCATCAGCGGTGATGCCGCCAATGATCCCGTATTCAACCAGCTGGTGGCCAATGCACAACTGGCCATTGGCCAGCGCCTGCAGCACGATCAGTACACTGCCCTGAAAAAGAACCTGCAGCAGCATCTGATCAGCCGCGGCTATGTACAGGGACAGTTGACCCGACACCAGCTCAGCGTGGACACCCGCAAACGCCAGGCCTCCATGACATTGCATGTGGACAGCGGTGCCCGCTACGACTTCGGCGCCATCACCCTTGCCGGCAGTGAATTGAGAGACAAGCTGGTCAATGCCTATGTGAGCTTTGCCAAGGGGGAACCCTTCAACAGCAAACAACTGCTGGAAACCCAGCAGGCCTTTCTCGGCGCCGGCTATTTCAGCGCCGTGCGCGTACAGAAAGGCACCCCGGATGACAGCACCCGCTCCATTCCCGTCAGCATCACTCTCACAGACAACAATCGCTGGTCACTGCTCGCCGGTGTCGGCGCCAGCACCGATACCGGGCCACGAGTACGCTTGGGGGTGGAAAACCGCCGGGTTAACCGGGCCGGTCACCGCTTCCGGGCGGAAACAGAGGTGTCCCAGGTGCAGCAGGGTGCCGGTGCCAGCTACCAGATCCCGCTGAAAGATCCCCAACGCGAACGGTTGGATTTCCACACCAGCTACGTGAATGAGGTCACCGACAGCAAGGACAACGAACGCTGGACCACCGGAGCCGATTATATTGTCGAGTTGCAAAATCGCTGGGTCACCACCACCTCGCTGACCTACCTGCGTGAGACCTACGAGATCGCCGAGGAAGTGGATCAGGCCGAGTTGATCATTCCCGGTTTCCAGCTCAGTCGCGTCAAGGCCAACGACCCCGTCTACCCGTCGTTCGGGTGGCGCTTGAGCAGCAAAATCCGTTTTGCCAACCGCAATCTGTCTTCCACTGCCTCCTTCCTGCAGCTTACCAGCAACGGCAAAATTCTTTTCCCGTTGCTCGGTGGGCGGGTGCTGTTGCGTGGCGATCTGGGCTACACGGAAGTGACCGATGTGCGGGAACTGCCCGCCTCAATCCGCTTCTTTGCCGGCGGTGATTCCAGCGTGCGCGGTTTCGCCTATGAATCCCTGGGCCCACGGGCAGACAATGGTGAAGTTATTGGTGGCCGGCATCTGGCCACCGGTAGCCTGGAATACGACCACCCGATCACCGAGAAATGGCATCTGGCGATCTTCACTGACGGCGGCAATGCGTTCAATGACGTCGATGATTTCGAAATCCGTCGCAGCGCCGGGTTCGGCATCCGCTGGCGCTCTCCCCTCGGGCCGATCCGGCTGGATCTGGCTCGGGCCGTGGATGAACACCGCGACTGGCGTTTACACCTGAGCATGGGGCCGGACCTGTGATCAAACGAGCCCTCAAACGTTTCAGCGTCGGTCTGCTAGGCTTGCTGTTCAGCCTGATACTGATTGTGGTGCTGACCACCTGGCTGCTACTGGGCACCGCCACCGGTAACCGCTGGCTACTCGATCAGGTCAGTGAGCTGATCCCCGGCGAGCTGCAGGTGGATGACTGGCAAGGCAGCCTGCTGGACCGGGTTACCGCCACCGGGGTGCGCTATCAGCTGGACGATCTAACTGTCAGTCTGGATCGTCTGGAAGTCGAACTGGTGCCCGCATCCCTCACTCGCGGCTGGCTGGAGTTCACCTCCCTGTCGCTGGGCAACCTGAGGCTGTCCCTGCCGCCCGGCCAGGAATCCGATGACTCACCAACTGCTAGCCTGCCGGACAGCCTGGCACTGCCCCTGGGTGTACGCATCGACACCCTGACCCTGTCCTCCCTGCATCTCAACGACACCCTGCTGGTCAGCGAACTGGATGCCCGGCAACTGGCAGCCTGGCGACGTTTCCAACTGGCCAGCCTGACCGCCCGCACGGTGGCCAATATCAGCGTGAACGCCACCGCCCAGGGCAGCCTGGCCGCCCCCATGGAAATTCAGGGGCAGGCCCGCTGGCACATGCCGTTACCGAAGAACGATACCGTCAACGCAGACCGGTTGGCAGGCCAGCTTGATATCAGCGGCTCTCTCGCAGCCCTGCAACTGCGCCACCAACTGCAGAGCCCCCTGGAAATTCACAGCCAGGGTCAATGGCTACTGGGCGACCCCGAACAACCACTGTCCCTGGAACACCGGTGGCCGGCCCAGCCATTACCGCTGGCGCTGCCACAGCCGCTATCACTGGGCCACGGCAAACTGACCACTCGGGGACCGTTGGAGACGCTGGAAATAGCAGGCCAAAGCAGCCTGCTCAGTGGCGACAAAACCGTGAATCTGTCCCTGGACAGCCAGCTGATAAACGGCGGCCTGGCACTGCGACAACTGCAGCTCGATGATGGCGAGCAGCAACTGGAAGGTCACGGAGAGCTGCTGTTCAGTCCCTTGAGCTGGGACCTGGCCATGGAAGGACAACTGGACACCGGCCTGCTACATCCGCAGTTCCCGGGCCAGCTCAGTGTCCACGGCAACAGTCGGGGCAGGTACGAGGGTGAACAGTGGGTCCTGTCCCCCAGCCAGATACAGCTGGAAGGTCGGGTACGCCAGCACCCTCTGAGCGCCACGACCAAACTGGAAAGCCGCCAGCAACGCCTGCACCTGGACAGCAGCCTTCACTGGGGTGACAACCGATTCAGCGCACGCGGAGCCATACTGCCCGACTGGTCCCTGGACACCAGCGTGGACCTGAAACAGCTGGGCCAGCTTTACCCGGATATTCAGGGCCAGCTCAGCGGGCAACTGCAAGTACGCGGCCCCCTCGCCACACCCAATCTGACCGGCAATCTGAACGGCCAGCAGCTGGGCTGGCAGGATTGGTCGCTGGCCTCCCTGCAAACCCGTTTCCAAGCTCTCGGCCTGGGCGAGCAAGCCATGTCGTTCGAACTGGACAGCGAGACACTGCGGCAGGGCAACATCGAGCAACTTGCCGCGGCCCGCATCAGCGCCAATGGCACCCTCGCGCGCCACACCGCTACCGCCAACATCCGGCGCGACGACATCAGCCTGGAGACAAGCCTGCAAGGCAGGCTGAAAGCGCTCAAGAACGCGCCCCAGTGGCAAGGTTACCTGTCCGATACAGGCCTGATTCATCAACAATTGGGCCGCTGGCAACAGGCTGAGGACACGGCGGTGACGCTCTCTGCTACGGCCCAGTCGATCAGCCCTTTCTGTCTCGAGCAGACACAGAGCCGGCTTTGCCTGACAGGCAGCCGCGACAGTAACGATCAGGTCGACGCCAGCGCCTCACTCAGCGCCCTGCCGCTGGCGTTGGCCGGCGCCCTGCTGGGACCAGATTTTATCGTTCAGGGCAGCCTGGATGGCGAGGCCACTCTGCAAGGTTCTCTGGACAACCCCGACGGCCAATACCGGCTGCAAACCCGGCAGGCGAAGATTGCCGTACGCACTCCGGATGTCCCCCAGGAGCTTTTGATTGAGCAGCTATCCGCACAAGGAACGCTGCAAAACCGGCGTCTGACCAGCGAATTGTCACTGATGTCCGACCTGGCCACTGTCGACGCGGCTCTGGAACACGGCCTGGATGCTGACTCTTCCCTGGCGGGCGAGGTGGCATTACGGATATCCAGTCTCGCTCCATTGGCACTATTCACCACCGATCTGCGCGAAATCAGCGGCGACATTCGTGGCGATTTCTCGCTGGAGGGCACCCTTCGCCAACCGCTGATGAACGGCAGCATCCGCCTGGATAACGGCCGCGCCTTGGTCCCCGTTCTGGGGGTAGCCGTTACCGATCTGCAGGTGGACGTTAAGGGTTCGCCCCGCGGGAAACTGGATGTCAACGGATCGGCCACCCTGGGCGAAGGCACAATGACACTAACTGGCACCCTGGATCCCAGGGAATGGCCCGCCAAGGTAGATCTGTCATTGAACGGCCAACGGTTACTGGTAGCAGACAGACCCGATGCCCGTGTTCTCCTCAGCCCCACCCTTACCCTCAAGGGCGACCTGGGTGAACTGCAACTGGGAGGCAAGCTCACCATCCCGGAAGCGCAAATCCAGCCGACGGAACTGCCCGAAGGCGCCGTCACCGTCAGCCAGGATCAGGTACTGGTGCACCAGCAGGCCGAACAAAGCAGCGGCCTGCCGCTGGGCATTGATCTCATTATCAACCTGGGAGACAAGGTGCACTTCAAGGGCTTTGGTCTGGACGCCAGCCTTGGCGGCACCCTGCAAGTAGAACAACAACCGCAACAGCCGCCGCAACTCAATGGTGAATTGGTCATCCGCGAAGGCCGCTACCGGGCTTACGGCCAGAACCTGGCCATCAGTGACGGTCAACTCATCTTCCAGGGCCCACCGGACAATCCGGGCCTGGATATCCGTGCCATCCGAAAAATACCCAGTGACAATGTGGTCGTCGGGGTACAGCTCAGCGGCACCCTGCAGGAACCGGAAGCCAGTTTGTTCTCCGAACCCGGTATGGAACAGAGCCAGGCCATGTCCTACCTGCTCACCGGCCGGCCACTGGAACGGGGGTCGAAAGGCGACAACAACCGGATTGCCCAGGCCCTGGCGCTGTACGGGCTGGAAAAAGGCAGCGGCGTCACCGAAAAACTCGGCGACACACTGGGCGTGGATGAAATCACTGTGGGCAGCGACTGGGAAACCGACGACGCCGCCCTGATGCTGGGCAAACAGCTTTCCGACCGATTGTACCTGACCTATGCGGTAGGCCTGTTCGATGCGGTCTCCACCGTCATGCTACGTTACACCCTGACCCGACAGCTTCATCTTGAAGCGCGCTCCAGCACCAAGGCGAACAGTCTGGATCTGATCTGGGAGAAGGAGTTGCAGTGAGGAGTAGCGAGTATCGAGAAACGAGAAGCGAAGACCCGCCTTACCCGATTGCAGGTTTTGATTTTCGAAACTCGCTTCTCGCAACTCGATACTCTCGTTATCACGCCGCCAGCGGCGCTCCTACGAGGCTACGAAGAAATCGGCAGCGCGTACGTCCCGGTCACATGGGCCACCATTTCGTCATTGCCCTCGCTGAACAGCTGCACCTCCAGCACCGCAGAGCGCCGCCCCAGCCGCAGAATAATTGCCTCAGCGATCAAATCCTTCTGGGCCGGACGGGACAGGAAATTGATATTGAGGTTTTGCGTCACCGCCATTTCAACCCGCCCCAACTCACCGAGAATCGCCGCATACATGGCGGCATCCGCCAGCCCCATCATGGTAGGCCCGGACAGCGTGCCCCCCGGACGAAGGGTGGACGGCCGGAATGGACTACGCACCCGGGCACGCCGCTCACCCACCGCTTCAACCCGCAATCCTTCCTCAGACGCCGCCGGCAGCCCCTGATAAATCACGTCCTGTACTTCTTTTGCATTCAACATAGAGTTCGCCACCTGATTCTGGATAACACGCAGGATACGAAAGCGGGCGCAACAATCCCAGCGGCGATCATGATGGCTGGTGACGAAGCGCCTTTGCCCCTAAAATGACCCGCTTCAGCAATAACCGGCCAAAGACTGTCTCCTATGCGCACTTCCCAGTACCTGCTTGCCACCGTCAAAGAAACCCCGGCCGATGCCGTTGTCATCAGCCATCAGCTCATGCTGAGGGCCGGCATGGTCCGCAAGCTGGCCTCCGGCCTGTATAACTGGCTGCCCACCGGCCTGCGCGTGCTGCGCAAGGTGGAGAATATTGTCCGTGAGGAGATGGACCGGGCCGGAGCGCAGGAAGTGCTGATGCCTGTCGTCCAGCCCATGGAGCTATGGGAAGAATCCGGGCGGGCGCCGGCCTATGGCCCGGAGCTGCTGCGAATAACCGATCGCCATAACAATGCCTTCTGCCTGGGCCCCACCCATGAGGAAGTGATTACCGATCTGGTCCGTAACGAGCTGCACAGCTACAAGCAGCTGCCGGCCAACTTCTACCAGATCCAGACCAAGTTCCGTGACGAGATCCGCCCGCGCTTCGGCATCATGCGCTCGCGGGAATTCATCATGAAGGACGCCTACTCCTTCCATACCGACATGGAATCCCTGGCTGCTACCTACCAGATCATGCACCAGGCCTACTGTGCCATCTTTGATCGTCTGGGCCTGGACTATCGCCCGGTGGAAGCGGATACCGGCGCCATCGGTGGCGCCGCCAGCCATGAATTCCATGTGCTGGCCGACTCCGGTGAAGACGACATCGCCTTCTCCGACAGCTCCGATTACGCCGCCAACGTGGAACTGGCCGAAGCCCTGGCTCCCGCTATCGAGCGCCCCGCCCCTGGTGCGGCCATGGCAAAGGTGGATACCCCCAACGCCAAGACCATCGAAGAGCTGGTCGCACAGTTCGATCTGCCCATGGAGAAAACCGTCAAGACCCTGGTGGTAAAAGGCGCTGAGGAAGGCCAACTGGTCGCCCTGCTGGTCCGCGGCGATCACGAGCTGAACGATATCAAGGCAGAAAAACTGGAATCAGTGGCCACGCCCATGGAGTTCGCCAGCGAAGAGGAAATCCGCCGGGCCATCGGTGCCGGCCCGGGCTCCCTGGGCCCGGTGGGTCTGCCGATTCCGGTTGTCATCGACCGCAGTGTGGCGGTGATGAGTGACTTCGGCGCCGGCGCCAATGAAGACGGCAAGCACTACTTCAACATCAACTGGGAGCGCGACGTGGCGCTGCCAGAGGTGGCTGACCTGCGCAATGTCGTGGAAGGCGACCCCAGCCCGGACGGCAAGGGCACCCTGACCATCAAGCGCGGCATCGAAGTGGGCCACATCTTCCAGCTGGGTACCAAGTACTCCGAAGCCCTGGGTGCCAAAGTACTGGATGAAAACGGCAAGTCCGTGGTCATGCCCATGGGCTGCTACGGTATCGGCGTCACCCGGGTCGTGGCTGCCGCCATTGAGCAGAACTATGACGACCGCGGCATTATCTGGCCGGAATCCATCGCTCCCTTCCTGGTAGCCCTGGTACCGGTGAACATCAAGAAAAGTCCCCGCGAACGCGAGCTGGCTGAAAGGCTCTATGCCGAACTGACTGCAGCCGGCATTGAGGTACTGTTCGACGACCGAGAGAAAGAACGCCTCGGCGTAAAACTGGCCGACAGTGAACTGCTCGGCATCCCCCACCGCATCGTCATCGCCGAACGGGGCATGGACAATGGTGTGCTCGAATATAAAGGGCGCGGGGATGCGGAGAATAGCGAAGTGGCCATGGATGATGTTATGGCGTTCCTGAAAGGGAAGCTGGGCTGAGTTAACAGTTAATAGTGAACAGTTAACAGCGACGCGCGCCAGCGCCTCGTAACTGGAAACGCAAGAGGCCGCGCCCAAAGCTTGGGCGCGGCCTCTTTGCTGTCAGAACAGATAACGCTGTTTCGCGCCGCTGTTAACTATTAACTGTTCACTATTAACTAGATTTTAATGGAGCGTTTCACCGCCATCACCTGACTCATAGTGTTATCCCCATGGGACGTCAGCTGCCACAACGGCAGGCCGCGGTTATCCTTCTCCGCGGACTTGGTAATCAGACCCAGGGCGCGCAGGTGGATCTTGATTTGGTTGAACGCATGAGCAGCCAGTACCACGTTGCGTACCGCATGGGCGCGGGGGAAATCCTGCTGCACATCGGCCAATGCCTTGCGACCAATGAAATCTTCCAGCGTTTTCTGCATCACCGGCTCTGATGCAGGGTTGATCATCAGCGGGGCCATACAGGAAAACGCCTGATCCCAGCTGATCCGGGTAGTGACCATGGCGAGTTTGCAATCACCGCCTTCATAAACATTGCAGGAATAATCCAGCGCCACCAGATCACCGCCCCGGGAGAGGGTCTTCAGCGCAGGCCGGGCCTGGCTCATGCTCTCTTCCCGCTCCTTTTCCAGCAGCTCGATGCGGGCCTTGAGGGCTTCCACTTCGACTCCACCACCACCAAGACCAGCCTGGTCCGCCCGCACCCAGCCTGCGGCACGATGCTCACGCATCAGGTTGGGAATCACCTTGTGTGCCAGTTCTGCCAGACCGTTTTCCGTGGTCCAGCGGAAACACGCCACCTTCTCTTCCAGCAGGCGGACAAAATCATCGCGGCGCACCTGACCATCACGGGTAGGCTCCTGCTGGTCAGAGGGCAGCATGGCCGGATTATCATGGATAAAGGCAACGATGGGCTTGCGTTTGGTGGCGGCAAAAATGTATTCGCGGTGCAGCTCGCTGAGCCCCATGGGAGACAGGGTGCCGTAGCGCCCACCCACGATCAGGACAAAATAATCGCTGGTTTCGATCAGCTTCTGGATCACCGGCAGCAGGGTATTGCCATCTGCGGCAGAACTGTCCAGGCCGGTGGGTATCATGCCGTGCTCGATCATCGGCAACATCAATGCCTGGCGCGCGCCCTGCATATCGGGAAAGGTGGCACTGATAAAGACCTGGTAGCGTTTCGTCGCTGTCACCCTGGGTACCTGTAGCGTCGAGTTATGGCCCTCTCGGGCACGTTTTTGGCTGGCTATTAAACAGCCTGTGGGCCCTCATCACAACCCGGGGACCACTGTAGGCAGTCTGGCCGTGGGACATCCATCCGGTTCATGCTAGCCTGAGCCCAGCCTTTGTGCCGGTTAACCGGCGGCGCCAGTGCCAATAACCAATATCGTAGCGCTTTTTGCAAGCTTACAGGAATGGGACGTCATGCAAACCATAGCCTTTTACAACCTGAAAGGTGGCGTGGGCAAAACCGCCTCGGCCGTGAATGTGGCCTGGCATGCCGCACGCTGGAAGCACCGTACCCTGCTCTGGGACCTGGATCCCCAGGGGGCCGCCAGCTTTTATCTGGGGGTGGATGACGGTGACGGCTACAAGGCCGGCAATCTGATCAAGGGCAAGCAGCCCATCGGCCGACTCAAGCGGGAAACCCGCTGGGCCAACCTGGATGCCATCCCCGCCGACATCTCCATGCGTAATGCGGACATCAAGCTGGTGGAGAACGGTGGCGCCAAGAACCGCCTGAAACAGCTGATCGCCCCGCTGGGGGAAAGCTACGAACTGGTGGTCCTGGATTGCCCGCCCACCCTGAGCCCGATGGCAGAAAGCATCTTTGCGGCGGTGGACTACCTGTTTGTGCCGGTGATCCCTACCCACCTGTCGGTACGCGCCTATGAACAGGTGTTGCACTGGCTGGACGGCAAGAACTACAAGAACCTCACCGTGGTGCCTTTTTTCAACATGGTGGACCGGCACCGGGACCTGCATGTGGAAATGCTGGTCAAGCGCCCGAAAAGCATGAAAGGCGGCCTGAAGACCTGGATCCCCTACTCCACTCACGTGGAGCAGATGGGCGACCACCGCGCCCCGGTCGGCGAATTCGCCCCCTACACCCCCTCCGCCCAGGCCTTCCGCGCCATGTGGTTCGCGATCGCGGGCAAACTTAAATTATAGTTAACAGTTAATAGTGAATAGTTAACAGCGGCACGAAGCCGCGTTATCTGTTCTGAAAGCAAAGAGGCCGCGCCCATCGTTTAGGCGCGGCCTCTTGCGTTTCCGTTACGTGGCGTTCTACCGCGTCGCTGTTAACTATTAACTGTTCACTGTTAACTGCTTTGCCACGGGTTTGCCCGCCGCAGAATCGTATCCACATCCAGCCCCCGCGGCAGAGTCCCGTAGTTACGATCACCGTGCTCACCCAGCCGGGTGGCAATGAACGCCTCGGCCACGGACTGGTTACCGGCGGCTACCAGCTGGCTGGCCTGCAGGGTCAGGGACAGGCGGTCGACGATATCCCGGGCCCGGTATTCGGCTTCATTCATGTCCACAAATTCCTGCTTGAGCGCAGTCACCGCCTTGTCCAGGCGAGTATCACTGCCGGCGGTTTTCGCCAGCTCGGCAAACCACACATCCAGTACCGCCGGGGTCTTGCCCAGGGCGCGTAGCATGTCCAGCGCCTGCACGTTGCCAGACCCTTCCCAGATCGCATTGATCGGCGCCTCGCGATACAGACGCGCCATGATGAAGTCTTCAGTGACACCGTTGCCCCCCAGACACTCCATGGCCTCGTAGGCATGGAACGGGGTGCGCTTGCAGATCCAGTACTTGCCCGCCGGCAGGCCCAGCCGCAGCAGCAGTGTTTCGTGTTCGTTAGTCGGGTCCAGGGTAGTGTTATCCAGCGCCTCGCCCATGCGCATAGTAATGGCCAGGGAGCCCTCCACTTCCAGCTGCAGATCCGCCAGCACGTTACGCATCAGCGGCTGGTCGATCAGGGTCTTGCCGAAGGCAGCACGGCCCATGGCATGGTTCACCGCCTGGGCCACCGCCTGGCGCTGGCCGGAGGTAGACCCCACCATGCAGTCGAAACGGGTCATGGCCACCATTTCGATAATCGCCGGTACGCCGCGCCCTTCTTCGCCGACCATCCAGCCCAGGGCACCGCGCAGTTCGATTTCGGAGGAGGCATTGGAGACGTTGCCCATCTTGTTCTTCAGGCGCTGCACCTGGATCGGGTTCTTGCTGCCGTCCGGGCGCCAGCGCGGCGCCAGAAAACAGCTCAGGCCGCTGTCGGTCTGGGCCAGCACCAGGAAGGCGTCGCACATGGGCGCAGAGGTGAACCACTTGTGGCCGACCAGTTCATAGGCTTCGCCGGAACCTTCAACCCCAAGCGGATACGCCCGGGTGGTATTGGCACGCACATCGGAGCCGCCCTGCTTTTCCGTCATGCCCATACCGATGGTCAGCGCCTGCTTTTCCGTGTGGGGCACATTACGCGGGTCGTAAGCATTATTGAGGATCTTCGGCAACCACTCCTTTGCCAGCGAAGGGGTCAGTTTGATGGAGGGCACCGAGGCAAACGTCATGGTCAACGGGCAACCATGGCCTGCCTCCACCTGACCCTGCAAGTAGCTCTGCGCCGCCCGGGCCACATGGGCGCCCGGCTTCGGATCTGCCCAGGGAGCGGAGTGAATGCCGGACTCCAGCCCCAGCGTCATCAGACGATGGTAGGCCTCGTGGTACTTCACGTAGTCCACCCGGTACCCCTGACGGTCGTGGGAGAAAAACTGCGGCTTGTACTCGTTGGCCAGAAAGCCCCATTCGATCACCTCGGCGCTGCCGGTTTTGGCGCCGTGGGCGGACAGCCTGTCCTCTGCCCAGCCGGCCCCGTGGCGGCGCACTGCCTCGCGCAGAGCGGTGTCATTGTCGTAGGCGTTGTAATTCTCCAACGCCGGGGCCTGGTTGAAGACCTCATGGGTCTGGGCCAGCGGGTCCGCATTCCTCTGTTGTTCCTGCGTGTGCAGAGTGTCGTGCTTGGCATTCATGTGAGCTCTCCCGGAAAAATCATGCAGTCTGTTGCTGCTCAACAAGCTGGGCCTGCGCCGGGCTAGCGCCCACGGCACGCAGACAGAATTGGGTCAGGGATTCCGCCAGATTGGCTTTTGGCAGGGGGTCGGACAACGGGCCCACCAGGGCTTCGGCAATGGCACCCACCAGTGCCGCGGCGCTGATCGCGGTATCCTGGATGGGCAGCGCCCCCTGGGTAACGCCGTCACTGAGCAACTGCTTATAGAGCGCCGTGTAGCGCTGACGATAGGTGAGACGCTCCGCATCCACCGCCGGGTCCACCGGCTCGGCGATCAGCGACCAGGCCAACTGCGGTGCCGCTTGAGCACGCTGCACAAAGACCCGCAACACATGGCAGAGACGCTCGGCGAAGGTTCCTGGGTGCGCCACGGCGGCTGCCACTGCGGCGACTTCCCGCTCGGTGGCCACGCGAAATACCTCCGCCGCCAGCACCGCCTTGTTGTCGAAATAGCGGTACAAGGTGCCCACACCTACGCCGGCCTTTGCAGCCAGCGTCTGCATGGTCAGATTGGCAAATCCGCCCTCGCGGACCAGTTGCTCGGCGCTGCGCAGCAGATGGTCGCGCTGGGCCGCCTTGCGTGCCTTTACGTTGGCGGTTTCCCGGTAAGCCATGATCGGAATCCATATTCATTCCTTAAAAGAAGTGAATCATGATTCCGGCCTTCAGGCAAGCACCGCCGGTCGTGCGGTTAGGCGTTCGCCATAGCGTAAAAACCCTCCCGCACCTTCTACGAAGCTGCTGTAGGAGCGGCGCTTGAGCCGCGAATCCGAGCCTTGGCGAGGAAATGGCGTCTCAGCTTTCACCAGAACGTAAAAAGAATGCCTGTTGCAATACGATACCTGCCCCCCCCTTGAACGATCCCGCGCTTAGACGCGGTTCGCGGCTCAAGCGCCGCTCCTACAGAAAACCCGTAATCACCCCCAAACCCGCCATACCCAACACCATCCCCCACAACGGCACCGTCTTGCTGCGCAACATCACAAATCCCGCCACTACGACCAACAGATCCCACACATTTTGAACCGCAGAGACGAACACAGGCTGGTACAAGGCCGCCAGCAACAACCCCACCACCGCCGCATTGATCCCCGCTACCGCACCGGCCAGAGCCGGGCGGGAAGAGAGCCATTGCCAGCCCTCCATCAACCCCAACACCAGCAGAAAGCCCGGCAGGAAAATGGCCAGGGTGGCGATCAGGGCACCCCACCAGGGGCTGGCCGGCAGCAGCACCGCCCCCAGATAGGACGCCAGCGAGAACATAGGCCCGGGCACCGCCTGGGCAGCCGCATAGCCGGTGAGAAACTGATCCGGCGACATCTGCGGCCCCACCAGTTCCTGTAGCAGGGGTAGCACCACATGGCCGCCACCGAACACCAGCGAGCCGGCAGCGAAGAAATCGTTCCACAGACCCAGCACCCGCCCCGCTGGCAACAGGGCCACAACCGCAAGCAACACAAACCCCGCCAAAGGCCAACCTCGCCAGACCGGCTTGCCACTGGCTGGCGCCCCCTGTTGCGGGCGTAACCAGTACCAGCCGATAGCGGCAGCCACCAGCAAGGCCAGCATCTGCCCGGCCAACGCCGGCCAGAGTACCAACAGCATGGCCACCAGCGCGGCGATAGCCCGGGTCAGCCCCTTGGCGCAAAAG
This sequence comes from Alcanivorax sp., assembly GCF_051117345.1. Taxonomy (GTDB): domain Bacteria; phylum Pseudomonadota; class Gammaproteobacteria; order Pseudomonadales; family Alcanivoracaceae; genus Alcanivorax. The sequence goes on along the minus strand of NZ_JBNPEC010000130.1, from coordinate 925 downwards.
CGCTGGCCCATATTCCACACCGCATCGGCCACCACAATGACCGCCAGCCACTTCAGGCCGCTGATCGCCCCACCCTGTAGCCAGTCCGGCAGAGAGGTGGCGTAGATGCCCAACAGGGCCATCAACAAAAAAGACGGCAGGGTAAAGGCAACAAAAGCCGTGAAAGCCCCAGTTACGCCGCCGCGCACTCGGCCGATAGCAAAGCCCAACTGACTGGACGCCGGCCCGGGCAGAAACTGGGTCAGTGCCAGCAGGCGGGCGAACTCCGCCTCATCCAGCCACTGCAACTCCTCCACGAACCGACGATGGAAATAGCCCACATGGGCCGCCGGCCCGCCAAAGCTGATCAGCCCCATCACCAGAAACTGACGAAAGATATCGGTAATCACGTACAAGAATTCCCACTGAAATTTCACCAGAACCTAGCACAGTTTGCTGGCAGGCGGATGTCAGTGCCGGGCGCCGGCAGGTATACTCGCCCGATGCAATCCGATGCCCACTCCGTTCTCCAGCACGTCTTTGGCTATCACCAGTTCCGCGGTGAGCAGCAGACCATTATCGATAGCCTGATCCTGGGCGACGATGCTCTGGTATTGATGCCCACTGGCGGCGGCAAATCCCTGTGCTACCAGATTCCGGCCCTGGTGCGCCCTGGCACCGGGGTGGTAATCAGCCCGTTGATCGCCCTGATGCAAGACCAGGTGGATGCCCTCAAGGCGCTGGGTGTCAAAGCCGGCTTTCTCAATTCCACACTGAACATGGAACAGCAGCGGGCCCTGGAAGACGCCCTGCTTAAGGGCGAGCTGGACATGTTGTACATCGCCCCGGAACGGCTGATACAACCGCGCACCCTGTCACTGCTTCACCAGGCACAGATTGCCCTGTTTGCCATCGACGAAGCTCACTGCGTCTCCCAATGGGGCCA
>NZ_JBNPEC010000253.1:0-19296 GCF_051117345.1 Alcanivorax sp. | reverse complement strand
ACCTTTACGAGGTACTGGCGATAGTATTCCGTCGTCGTCGCGCCACCGCAGTGCAACTCACCGCAGGCCAGTGCTGGTTTGAGCATATTACCGGCATCCATGGAGCCTTCGCCCTGACCGGCACCGACCATGGTATGCAATTCATCAATAAACAGGATGATCCGCCCTTCCTGCTTGGACAGTTCGTTGAGGACGGCCTTGAGTCGCTCCTCGAATTCGCCCCGGTATTTGGCGCCGGCAATCAGTGCCGCCATGTCTAGGGATAGCACCTGCTTGTCCTTCAGACCTTCCGGCACTTCACCATTGACGATCCGCTGAGCCAGTCCTTCCACGATGGCGGTCTTGCCCACGCCGGGCTCGCCAATAAGAACCGGGTTGTTCTTGGTGCGGCGCTGCAACACCTGGATGGTGCGGCGAATTTCATCGTCACGGCCGATCACCGGGTCCAGCTTGCCGGACTCGGCCCGCTCGGTGAGATTCACCGTGTACTTGTCCAGCGCTTCGCGCTTGTCTTCTGCATTGGGGTCGTCCACAGCCTCTCCACCTCGCACCTCGGCGATCTTCGCCGCCAGCACCTTTTTGGTGACCCCGGCGTTCTTCATCAGCTTGCCCAGCTCGCCGTTATCGTCACAGGCTGCCAGCAATACCACCTCGGTGGACAGGTACTGGTCGCCACGTTGCTGGGCTTCACGGTCAGCCATGTTGAGCAGGCGGCCGGTGGCCTGCCCCATCTGCACATCACCGTTGAAATTGCTGACCGTTGGCAGCTTGTCCAGGGCCATGTTCAAGGCGGTGATCACATCGCCACTGTTGGCACCGGCTTTTTCCAGCAAAGGGCGGGCCGCCCCACCCTGCTGCTGCATCAGCGCCAGCATCAGGTGGACCGGTTCAATGGTGCTGTTGCCCTGCCCCACGGCCAGGGATTGCGCGTCTGACAGCGCTTGCTGCAGACGCGCGGTGAGTTTGTCCATTCGCATTACGGGCTCTCCTTTCCGGTTGTGATCCGCACTCCGGCCCCCTGTCGGCAAGCCAGCCACGATCACCGGTTATCAATCATCTGACCTATTAATGGGTCCGATTGGGCCAGATTCAAGAGTAAGCGAAGGACGTAGAAGGATATATTGCGGGGGATCAAGAAATGGAATGGATAAGCCAAGAAATCGCGCAGGGGCATCACTGGCGGTCCGAGTAACCAGACCCGAAGAGCGAAAGACAAAACCTGCGGCAGCTATCGGTCGAGCCAGATCAGGGACGCAAACCGACCCGTGTCGCCCTCGTTCCGGAAAGAATAGAAGCGCTTGAGGTCACAGGCGGTACAGAGCTCGCCACCCTGAACATCCTCTACGCCCAGACGGGCCAGTTCTATCATGGCAGCCTGGGCGACGGAAAAACGCCAGTGATGGGGCGTGGCATCCGCCTGAAACGCGGCGCTGAAATCAGCGTGGGTATCAACAAAGGCCCGGTAGACCTCATCGCCTACCTGGTAGCATTTCCCGCAAATGGCCGGCCCCAACCAGGCGCTGATTGGCTCACCACCCGGCGCTATACTCTTCACCCCTTCAGCGACAATACCCGCCTGCAGGCCGCGCCAGCCCGCATGCACTGCCGCCACGGCACTGCCATCGGTACGCGCCAGCAGAACCGGAAGACAGTCTGCTGTGAGCACCACACAGGGCCAGCGCTGCTGATCGGTCCAGACACCATCCGCTTCGTCATCAGAGTCATCTGCCCGGATAACCCGCTTACCATGGACCTGCCTCAGCCAGGCCACCGGGTGGTCGGCCTGCAGCAGCTTTTCCACGTGATGTCTGGCCTGCTCCACACGAGCTGGCTGATCGCCGCAATTCATACCCAGATTGAAGCCATCCCAGGGCGACGGGGAGTGACTGCCGGCCCGGGTGGTCACAGCCACACGCACGTCAGGGTGCGGCTGCCAGCTGGGCCATAGCCATTGTGATCGGGCGGGAAGGGTCATCCGGCACTCCTCGTCGCTCAGAAAGAGCAATGTCCTTCGGCTTTTTTCAGCTTGAAGACAACTTCATGAGAGGCTGAGGTTGCGGGCATCATCACACCCCCAAAATCTTTCCCGCCGGCTATCACCGGCGCGCCGACGGCCGCCGATGACATTGCCGTCACCGTAGAGGTCTCGTGATTGATGTCCGTCACCTGTGCTACCTCCGAACCTGCCAGTTCCTGGCAGCGCCGTTCGAGATAATCATCCAGCCAACTCCAGCGGGTGGCCTGTTCGGCGACATAGCTGACTCTGTATTGGCGCTCATCAAGTCGTTCCTCCTTATACCCTTTGGTCCCATCCCAGGCATGATAGGTACTGATACAGCCCGACAGTAGAAGGGACAGCAAAGCCGCCCCAAAATTAACGGTTTTCATCATTCAACTTCGTCCTTGAAGTATTACTGCTCGTCGGGCCGGGCGTCTTGTTCCAGCACCTGAATCAACCCCTGCATATCCTCAGGCAGCGGTGCTTCGAATTCACAGTATTCGCCCGTGGCCGGGTGAATCAAGCCAAGTTTACGGGCGTGCAGGGCCTGACGGGGGAACCGCCGCAGGGCCTCACGCAGGGCTTCGCTGGCGCCCGCAGGCTGTTTGAGGCGACCGCCGTAGAGCGGATCGCCCACCAAGGGGTAATTACGATGGGCCATATGCACCCGAATCTGGTGAGTACGGCCGGTTTCCAGCTGTACCTTGATGCGGGTGTGGGCCCGGTAACGGTCCAGTACGCGGTAATGGGTAACCGCGTTCTTGCCCCCGGTTTTCACCACCGCCTGCTTCTTGCGGTCCACCGGGTGGCGCCCCATGGGCGCATCCACCTTGCCACCGCCGGTCATTACCCCCACGGCAATGGCTTCGTACTGGCGGAACAGGCTTTTGTCCTGCAGCTGGGCCACCAGGCTCTGATGGGCTTCCAGTGAGCGGGCCACCACCATCAAGCCAGTGGTATCCCGGTCCAACCGATGGACGATACCCGCTCGAGGCAGACTATTAAGGCGTTCGTCGAGATGCAGCAGACCATTCAGCAAGGTGCCATCCGCATGCCCCGCTGCCGGGTGCACCACCAGGCCGGTGGGCTTGTTGATCACAATCAAGTCGTCATCCTGGTAGACCACATCAATCTCGATGGACTGGGGCAGATCGTCCAGTTCCGGGGCGATCTCCACTTCCAGAGTCAGGCACTCATTGCCGACCAGCTTGTCCTTGGGTTTGGCTGTGGCGCCATTGACCGTCAGCACCCCGTCCTTGATCCAGCCCTGCAGCCGCGAGCGGGAAAACCCCTCGAACAGCTCGGCAGCAGCCTGGTCGACCCGTTGCCCCACCTGATCTGCGCGCACCTGCTCGCTACGCTGAATTTTCTCGCCGCCAAGATGTCCCATAGTGCAACCTGTGTTTAAATGCCGTATCTGAATTACCTAGCCCGTCATTGTAACCGTTTAACGAGGGAAGAATGCCACGTCTTTTATGGCCATTGCTTGGCCTGCTGCTGCTAGCCGGCTGTGCCAGCAACAAGGAGCGCCCGGAGCTTACCGAGGTGGACCAGTACCGGGAAGCTAGCGAGTCGCTGGAATCCAAGAACTACCTGACCGCTATCGACCAGCTCAAGGAGCTGGAGGCCCGCTTTCCCTACGGTGATTTTGCGGAGCAGGCAGCTCTGGATCTGATCTACGCCCAGTATCGGGCGGTGGATTACCCGGCCACCGTGGTCGCGGCCCAGCGTTTCATGCGCAATTACCCGGCGCATCCGCGCATGGACTACGCGCTGTATATGCGCGGGCTGGCCAACTTCAATATGGAGAAAGGCCTGTTCGACAATATGGTGAGCTCCGACAAGTCCAGCAAGGACATGGGTGCCGCCAAGGATGCGTTCCGGGATTTCGAGCGCCTGGTGAACCGCTTCCCGGACAGCGAATATGCGCCGGATGCCCGCTCACGCATGATCCACATTCGTAACCAGCTGGCCCGCCAGGAACTCCATGTGGCCCGTTACTATGCGCGTCGCGGCGCCATCATCGCCTCCATCAACCGGGCCCAGTATGTGGTCAAGCACTACCAGCAGACCCCCGCCGTACCCGAAGCCCTCGCCATCATGGCGAAAGGTTACCAGCGCCTGAAGCAACCGGAGCTGGCAGAGAAGAGTCGTGCTGTACTGGCGCTGAACTGGCCGGAGAGCAAGTTTCTGGACAATGACAAGCAAGTCGACCTGGCCTGGTGGCCGGACGAGGATGACGGGCTGCTGAGCCTGCTGACGTTTGACCTTCTGTAAGCTTCTAGCTTCTAGCTTCTAGCTTCTAGCTTCTAGCTTCTAGCTTCTAGCTTCTAGCTTCTAGCTTCTAGCTAAAAAAGGGTGGCACCGACCATGATTCGCGCCACCCTTTTTTGATTTTGATATTCCTTGTCGCTCGCAGCTAGAAACTCGTAGCTGCCTTTAGTCTCCCGGCCGCCAGCCGTTAGTGATCGGGTAACGGCGATCCTTGCCGAAGGCCCGGCGACTGACGCGGGGACCCACCGCGGCCTGCCGGCGCTTGTATTCATTGCGGTCGGTGAGCTTGACGACCCGGTAGACATTCTCTCGATCAAAGCCGTCACGGATCACCGCTTCGGCGCTCATGTCCTGCTCCACATAGCGCTCGAGAATCGCATCCAGTTCGTCATAACCCGGCAAGGAATCACTGTCCACCTGGTCGGGTGCCAGCTCTGCCGACGGCGGGCGCGTGATCACCCGTTCCGGGATAATTTCCACGCCAGCCTGCTGGTTACGCCAATGGGCCAGGCGATAAACCATGGTCTTGAACACATCCTTCAGCACTGAGAAGCCACCGGCCATATCCCCGTAGAGCGTGGCATAGCCCACTGCCATCTCACTCTTGTTGCCGGTTGTCAGCACCACGGACCCGTTCTTGTTGGATAGCGCCATAAGCAGGACCCCACGGCAGCGCGCCTGCAAGTTCTCCTCGGTGGTATCTTTCTCCTGCCCGGCAAAGGATTCACTGAGAATATCCATAAACCCATTGAAAGCAGACTCGATGGGCAGCACCCGGTAATGGACCCGCAGGGTCCGGGCCTGCTTTTCCGCGTCCTCAAGACTCATGGCGGAGGTATAGCGGAATGGCATCATCACTGCTTCTACCCGGTCAGGACCCAGGGCATCCACTGCCACCGCCAGAGTCAGCGCTGAATCAATGCCCCCGGACAGGCCCAGGAGCGCCCCCTTGAAACCGTTCTTATTCACGTAATCCCGGGTTGCCAGCACCAGCGCCTGATAGAGGCTTTCTTCCAGCCCGGGGAGCGGGAGCTGCTCCCCCACGGGCTCGCAGTGCCCATCACTGCACTGCAGGTCCACCGGGACCAGCGCCTCGGTGAAGCTGGCAGCCTGTACACAACGGCGTCCCTGGCTGTCACAAACAAACGACGCGCCATCAAAAACCAGCTCGTCCTGGCCACCCACCAGGTTGCAATAGAGGATCGGCAGGCCGGTTTCGCGGCTGCGGGCCTCTACCTGCTCCAGGCGTTCCTGAAACTTGTTGGCCCGGAACGGAGACGCATTCAAGTTCAGAACCAGATCCACATCTTGCTGCTGTAGCTGGGCTGCCGGCCCGCTATGCCAGATGTCCTCGCAGATCGTCAGGCCCAGGGTCCAGCCATCCAGTTCAAAGGTGCAGGCCTCGGAACCCGGTTGAAAATAGCGTTTTTCGTCAAACACACGGTAATTGGGCAGGTGCTGTTTAAAATATTCATGGCGGGGACGACTCTCGCCAGGAAATACTACCCCGGCGGTGTTGCGACGCTGACCATTGCGCACGGCAGGGTAGCCAATCACCACCGGTACCGTGATCCGCTCACCGATGGCCTCCAGCGCCGCATCCACACGGCTGTTGAGACTGGGTCGCAACAGCAGATCCTCCGGCGGATAGCCGGTCAGCATCAATTCCGGAAACAGCACCAGATCCGCCCCAAGCAGACGGCGAGCCTCGTCTGCCGCATCGATCACCCGCTGGGCATTGCCCTCAATGTCGCCCACCAGCGCATTCTGCTGGGCCATAATAATCCGCATGACTAACCGGCCTTTCCTCAAGTGAGCGCTGATTGTACTCTTTAGCCGGCAATCGATGAACGCATCATGACAAACAAGGAGAACAAGATGGGCCTGATTCGCCTGCTGGTTATTGCCGCCCTGATCTTCCTGGCCTGGCGCGTGGTGAAAAATCTGCTCTCGCAGTCGAGCCGTGGCAACAATTCCACCCCCGGTAACGGTCAGGACGCCCAGGCCATGCTTAAATGCGACCAGTGCGGCGTTCATGTTCCTGCCCCGGACGCCTTCACTCACAATGGCCGGCACTTTTGCTCCCAAGAGCACCAACGCTTGTATCTGGAGCACCATGACCGCTAGCCAGGGATGGACTCCCGCCCGTATCTATAATGTCTATCGGATTGCCATCGCCTGCAGCCTGATGCTGCTGCACTTCGGCCCCGACAAAGCCCTGATCGGCAATCATTTACCATTGCTCTTTGAAACCACGCTTTTCGTCTATCTGGGGCTGACACTGGCATCTGCCACTCTGGATTTTCGGGCCGAGAAACGTGCTTACCCCGCCTGGGCACAACCTGCCTCGCTAATTACCGATTTGACCATGCTCTCCCTGGTTGTCCACGCCAACGGTGGTCTTGAGGGGGGGCTGGCGGTACTGCTTCTGGTCACGGTGGCCGCTGGCAACATCCTGTTGCGCGGGCGCCTTGGTTTTTTGATCGCTGCCCTGGCCACTCTGGCCATGATGTTCGAGCAGTTTTACTTTTCCATGCAGGCCATGTCGGATTCCCCTTTCCTGCTGACCGAATCCGGGCTGCTGGGTATCGCCTTCTTCATGGTGTCGCTGATCATCCAGCAGATAACCCAGCGGCTGCAGCAAAGCGAGCGGATTGCTCAACGCCAACGCGTGGCCATCGAACGCCTGGAAGCTCTTAACCAGCAAATTGTGCAACGCATGCGCACCGGCGTGGTGGTGTTTGATCAATCCTTCCGTATTCTGATGGCTAATCAGGCAGCCAACAGCCTGTTTGGCAGCCCCATGCTTGGCAACCAGCTACCGAAACAATTGGTCAGCCGCTACCAACGCTGGCAGGACAATCCTCTACTGCCCCTGGCTACGCTGAGAACCTCGGAACAATCACCAGTACTCAGCCCCCGGTTTGCCCCCCTGGAGACCGACCACGAACTTCTTACTCTATTATTTCTGGAAGACAGCGCCCGCGTCGCCCAGGAAGCCCAGCAGATGAATCTGGCCTCACTGGGACGGCTGTCCGCCACTCTCGCCCACGAGATACGCAACCCGTTAAGCGCCATCAACCATGCCACCGAGCTGCTACTGGACGGCAATGCCAACGAAGAAGATCAGCATTTGCTCGGCATCATCCGCAACCATGTGGGCCGAGTGAATGGCATCATTCACGATGTGCTTGATCTCTCTCGGCGAGGTAAAGGACAAGCTGAGCGCTTTAGCCTGGCGCCTTTTCTCAACGAGTTATGTGATCAATGGGCGTTGCGGGGCTACGCTGGCAACCGCCTGAACAGAGCCTGCCAAACAGATGTAGAAGCGCGTTTTGATCGCAACCAGTTGACCCAGGTCGTCGACAATCTGATCCGCAATGCATTTCAGCATGGCGGCGAAAATTGCAAGGTTGAGCTGGAATGCGGCAGCCATGAACAAACCGGTCTCCCCTGGCTCAGGATCCGGGATAACGGCAATGGCATCCCCGCCGAGACCGCCCGGCACCTTTTTGAGCCCTTCTACACAACAGCCAATGACGGAAATGGGCTGGGCCTCTATCTTTGCCGGGAACTGTGCCAGGCCAATCAGGCTGCCCTGGATCTGGAAGACAGCCCGAACGGGGCCAGCTTTGTGATAACCTTTGCTCACCCGCACCGACAATTTCAATAACACGATCTTATTATGAGTGCTGACACCCCACACGTACTGGTTGTAGACGACGAAGCCGATCTGCGCGAACTGCTTGTCATCACCCTTGGGCGCATGAAGCTCAAGGCCACAGCCGCCGAATCGCTTGGCGCGGCCAAGGCGGCCCTTGGCGATGGCAGATTCGATCTTTGTCTGACGGATATGAACCTGGGCGATGGCACCGGGCTCGAGCTTCTGCAGTTTATTGCCCGGCATTGCCCGGACATGCCCACTGCCGTCATTACGGCTTATGGCAGCATGGAAACCGCCACCGATGCCATGAAGTACGGCGCCTATGATTTTATTGCCAAGCCCGTGGCGCTGGATCGCCTGCGCCAGTTGATTGAAGACGGGCTAGGCATCAACGACGTGGAAGATCATCACGAAGAAGAAGATAACCTGATCGGGGAGGCGCCAAGCATGCGCGCCCTGAAAGCCCAGGTCCGCAAATTGGCACGCAGCCAGGCGCCGATCTACATCAGCGGCGAGTCTGGCAGCGGCAAGGAGCGTATTGCCCGCCTGATACACAACCTGGGCCCTCGACGGGAAAAACCCTTTGTCGCCGTCAACTGCGGCGCCATTCCCTCGGAGTTGATGGAGAGCGAGTTTTTTGGTCATCGCAAAGGGGCATTCACCGGTGCCGTGGAAGACCGCAAAGGCCTGTTCCGGGAAGCCGATGGCGGCACCCTGTTTCTGGATGAAGTGGCCGACCTACCCTTGCACATGCAGGTCAAACTGCTGCGGGCCATCCAGGAAAAATCCGTTCGTCCGGTAGGCGAGACCCGGGAATTTCAGGTCAACCTTCGGATTCTGTGCGCCACGCACAAGGACTTGGCTCAAGAAATGGCGGAAGGCCGCTTCCGGCAGGATCTTTTCTATCGGCTGAATGTCATTGAAGCGCATGTACCCCCGTTGCGCGAACGCCAAGAAGATATTCCTGCTCTGGTGGGCCATATTCTCAAACGCCTCAGCGAAGCCTGGGAAATCGCCCCACCAATCGTCAGCGCCTCTGCCATGAAGGCTATGGAACAGTATGCTTACCCCGGCAATGTCAGGGAGCTGGAAAATACCCTGGAAAGAGCCCTCACTTTATGTGACGGAAAAGAAATCCATGAAGAGCATCTGCGACTGCAAGCAGATACACTGCCGAAGGTAGCCACGGCAGCAACACGGCAGACCTACACCGCTCCCGAGCGCCCATTACACCAACCTCTCGAAGACTTTCTTCAAGACATCGAGAGGCAGGAAATCCTCAAGGCTCTTGATGTAACGCACTGGAACCGGACCGCTGCCGCAAAAAAACTGGGCATGACATTCCGATCTCTACGTTACCGCTTGAAGAAACTGGACCTTGACCGAAGCACAGGAGAAAGCGAGTAGGGAGCTGGTTCAATATTCGGCTTTTCTCCACACACCATCTGCACAAGAAGCTCTGCCGTTGCGGGAGCAGACACCAAACCATTACGGTAATGGCCTGCTGCGGCAAAGACCCCAGTACACCCGGGCACGACTCCAATATGCGGGTGGTCCACCTCACTCCCGGGACGCACGCCAGCCCAGTGATGAACGGGCTTAAGGCTCGAAAATTCAGGAAAAAGCTTTGCCGCCACCGCTTCAAGTTGGTAACGCCCCGACACCGTTGGGTAGGTAGTACAGTCCCCTAGACTCAACGTAGAGCCAACCAAAACAGCACCATCTGAGCGGGGAATCAGATACCCTGACTGAGTTAGCATAACTGAAGGCACCTTACCTGGCGCGAGGCGATAAAGCAGCATTTCTCCCTTTACCGGAAACATTGGCAACGACACTCCCAGCATTGAAAGCAGCTTGTCGCTCCCTACCCCTGCACAGATAATCACATTCTCTGGATTTAGAACTAATCCACGCTGGGTTTCCAGTGTCGCACCTTTTTGCTTTGGCAAAAGTGAGACCACCTTATCCTTTATAAACGAAACCCCTCTGGACACCAGATAGCTTCGCAAAGCTTTTAACAAGCGCGGGTTTCTAACATTTCCCAGATCAGGAAAGAAGACGCCCTCTGAAAATGGAAAAGACGGTAACAAAACACTTCCAGAAAGCGTCTCAGATAACACCCCCCACTTTCTAGCCCAGTCTTTCACGCTGTCCATTTCCTTAGTGTCCACTTGCACCCATAAGCCGCCCTGATGCAAATCAGACCAATCCAGACAACTCCCAACAAGCTCACCAAAGAGATCTCTGTAGCGGGACATAGCATCGAAGGTCAGGCGATTCATAGCATCTGAGTAACGCCACGCATAAAGTGGCGAGAGAATCCCTCCTCCGGCCCAAGATGCCAACCCCCCTTCCGATTCATCAATAACTGTGGCCGAAATCTGACGCTTTGTGAGTTCGAACGCACTCAATAAACCGACAATGCCACCACCAATAACCACGACTTCTCTCATTTCAACTCATGACACCTTGCATATATAAAACAAGTTCTACCCGACCATATTGATGCTTCGGATAACGAACCATGAAAAAAACAGGCTTTACGTTAATTGAGTGCCTTACCGCATTAAGCACACTTTCTATGCTAGCAATGGTCGCGCACAATATCGGCCTCCCGATGATTCAAGAACATCGGGTTATAGCTGCCACCAATAGTGTAGCTGGATTAATCAGAGAGGCCAGGGCCAATGCTATAACGGATGGAAACCGACTCATCTGTGATGGAGAGCGGGGATGCAGCAGCTTCAAAAGAACCACATTACTGATAGAGGGACGAGATACGAACACGAACAACGCACTAGAAAAAAATGAAATACGTCACTACGTAAAACTACCAAGCGACACTTGGTTGGAATGGAAACGATTCAGGGGCACACATTTAATCTACACAAGCAGAGGGGCAACCCGATTCCAAAATGGACATTTCCTGATTTGCAATGGAGACAAAGGAAGAAAAATAATCATGAACTGGATTGGAAGAACCCGTATTGAGAAAGCGAGAACTGACTGTCGTAAAACTTAAAAGAAGGAATAGTCCAGAAAAAACTGGACCATTCCCATTTATTGCCTACCAATTACTACCGCTAGAGGGGGTGCAACCTCCTACCGCGGCACAGGCATTACCCTGGCTATTCAGAACCATCGTCTCTGTACCACTCATAATCGCACTGTAAGGCGTCGCCTTGATCGTATACTTATGATCCGAGGGCACAGAAATCGTGAACTTATAATGCTTATGCCCAACGGACTCCGGCACAAGTGTGCCCGTCATTGAGGCGGCTCCTTGATAAGAGAAGTGCTTTCCACGATAACCCTCCAGGGCAGAAGCCCAATCCAAGAGCACCCCCCTACCAGCCTCCTGGTGCGCATCCTGCACATATTTTGTATATGCAGGATACGCGATTGCCAGCAAGATCGAGATTATCACAACCACTATGAGTATCTCGATGAAAGTAAAGCCAGCAGCAGCATTTGTGCGGCCCTCATTCTGAGGATAGCTGTAAGCACTCATGATCACTCCGCTACTTTTCATAAACAGGGATTACATTCGCTTCATTAGGCTCTAGCTGACGCCATTGCGTTTTGCGAAGCCTTTGATCGCGCGGCGTTCCCTCCGCAGGGACCTCAGTACCTACAACCACCTTGATCTTGTCTTTGTCCATAAATAGAACCGGGGTCGGCGGCGGAACCTGTTGCAGTAGTTTTTCCTGACGATCCTTAGCTACAGAGCCATCATTATTGACTTTTGCAGGATCCCCCGTAATGAGATTGACAGTGTGCAAATAGGCACTTCCAAGACTAACCGCACAAGGACTATCTTCTTTCGTACCTCCAACCGGAGAATATGTAGAGAAGAAAATAGTATTGTCATACACCACCGGCGATGACATCAATTTTTCACCAGGCGCAACATCTAGATAGTAAAACCAACCTGCCGCATCCCCTTTCACCGGATTTCCAGCACCCACATTGACCAAATCACCAATATTTAGCTCTTTTTCTGGGGCTGAGTCTTTATAAGCGGTGTCGTCGCGAATAACAAAAAAGGCTTCATTCACATTTTTATCCAAGGGGTGGGCCCTATAGCCAGACCCGATTGTCACGTAAAGCTGCTTTTCACCCTTGTGCTCCACGTAAGCTACCGCCGGCGCTTCATAAAAACGGCGATTCTCTGCATAGTTACCCCCCAGGTCCGCTAAAGTATGCAGTTTGCTGGCCCCAATATTATCCTCATCAATATCAACGCGGTACAAATGGCCGCCCAGATCACCAAAATAAAGATGATCAGAAGAACCGTTAGCATCTTTATCAACGACAGCTATGCTACTTGGCACTGAATAGGCTAAATTTTCGGACCAAAGCACATCACCCGTTAAGGCATCTACAATGTAAACAACATTGCCAACATCGTCACCGTTGCCTCTGGTTCCACCGCTTGCATCATGGCTGGTGTCATAGCCACCACCGAAAATCAGAACCGTTTTCGTTCCAATTCGTGCTGGGGTCGGTGTAGACCAGGTTTGCCCCAAATCTGAATATCCGCTATCAGTAACGGTTTTCTTCCAGAGCAGTTTTGGTGACGTTCTTGATGTCACGTCGAGAGCATAGTAACTGTTTCCGCCTCGACGCATTCCCCCAAAAAGGAGCTTCTTGCCGTCTTTTTTCAATGCAATCCAGCTACCGTCCAAACCATATATTTGGCGATTGTTATTTTGATCCAGTGACGGGCGATCAGTAGTAAAAAGATTTGATCTGGAGAGAAACTCTTTAGGCATAAATGAGTAAATCTCTTTTCCTGTTTTTGCATCTATTGCGTGCAACATGCCGCCATTAGTAGAAACAAAGACCACATTATTGCCACTATAATCAACCAAAACCGGAACACTATGCATCGGGTCTCCCCAAAGCACTTTTAGCTTATCGGCAAGCTGCTTCAATTTGTCGTTACTGGCATCCTCTGGAAGGCCGAAGAACTCATTATCATACGCACCACTTCCAATAGACCCCCAAGGCAATGTCGTCATTGCGCTGCCTTCGTTATAATATAACGTGCGCAGGAAGCCTTCATCGTTGGCTTGGCGAGCCCCTCCCTGGGTAGCATCCGGCCCATCAGCTTCATCACTCCACCAGCTTCTTGCGGTCTCTTTGAAGTAGCCTGTGTCATCATCGATAGCATCATTCCCGGAAACATCCGTGACATTATCGCCCGAAAGACGATAGCGCTTCAGATTTCCTTCCCAGAAACTACTGGAAGCAGGCTGAATAACCGCATAGTAAAGCTGATCAAGATGCTCAAACCGGTTTAATTGGTTTACCGCTACGCCAGGGGCAGACAACGTGCGAGAATCTTCATCAATAAGGTCAAACACCTTAAGGAAGGCACTAGCTAGCGCTTCTGAAGTATCAGCCGTATAGGTGCCTTCCGAGCCGTCAGAGGAGACTTTTTCCATATCCCCTCTGTTATCGCCCATAAACAAACCAACGTTGTAGGTCTTTATAGATCGGCCAATAAAATTACTTTCACTATTCAAATACTGGGAAATCGCCGCCTGGCACTCATAAGAGTCCGACTTGCCAGAACCATTACAAGCAGAAAAATTATGATCCGGTAAATTAATATCGTTGGGGTCACCATCAGTGAAGATTACGATATGGTTAGACTCACACTGATTCTCCAAATTAATCGGTGACACATAACGGCCATCAGAGCCCACAATATCCTGACTACTTACACACGCGTTAGTAATCTCGCACTCTTCTTTTTGCCCTATAAGTTTATATTCCTGGTAAGTGTAGCCACTATTACCCCAGCACCACCCCCAAGGAGATGTACAAATTCGTCGGCAATTTGGGCGATTACGGTTACAAGTGCCTGAGATATCTTCCCAACCATACTCATCAACAATCTCACATTCTTCGGTTTCTTCAAATTCAGTACATACAGAGCGGCTATTGTCGTCATTATTGTCATTACCATACTGTGCCGAGCCTGGGGGTGCTCCCAGCATGTAACGCCCCATCTCCCAATAGCTTTCAGCAGTTGGAGTACTACCATATGGAGCACCAGTATTAGCACCTGAAGCATTCTCACCAGCACTATTCAGGCTTGACACTGCCTCTTTAAGGGCCCGCTTTGAGTTATCATTTACTTGGGTTACCGGCATTAATACATAACCGCCACAGGTGTAGCGATCGTCAGCACAGTTATAGCCGTGACGAAACCTTCCAATACCCATGTTGACTTTTTCTGGTACCGAATCGATCAGAAGATGCATTGCATCTTCGAGCATATTGATACGGCGATTTTCAACATCTGAACACCAGCTGGCACTACTTTCAGCACAACTACGCATACTGCCAGAGGTATCAAGCAGCACCATTACATTGGCTTTAGTTTCATTTTCACTATTGCCAACTTCAGCAGGCGCAAAGAATATCTCAGTGTCGTCAGCAAAAAGCCATGCCGGAGACAAAACCAGCAAAAGCAAAAGCGCCATTCCTTTAAAAATAGACATGTCGTTTTTCATAATGTCCCCCGCTACATTTCTGAGCCTGGAAGAATTCCAGTCTTCAATAACTGTTGTAGATGACGATCGTTAATATTAAAGCCGTCCATAACTGCGTCACCCTGGATATCAATCGAGTAGTCCACAAACGTTGCGCCATTACCGGTTGTACTAACCTGATTTCCAGAAATCAGTTCATAACCGTCCTCGGATGCACCAGCGGATGCGGTAATGACTTTTCGAGCATCCATTGAATCACCACTATTACATGCGCCATCTCTTCCACCAGAATTTAGCAAACACCTTCTTGCCACAACCTGATCAACCAAAAACTCTGTCAATGCGACTTCATCCATATTGTTGATAGTGTTGTACATATCTGCCACTGAACTTTCCGCAGCCTCGAAAACCATGGCATCTGCCTGCGTTCCTGTTGCCACCTTGGCAGCAAACATACTGGTTTTCATCGCCGAAACACCCAGCACAGAAACCACCACAAGAATAAGCAGCGCAACGATCAATGCTGCACCACGCTGGTTATATCCAAGTGAAATCGCATTTATTTTCATAGCGTTTCCCAATCAACATTTCGCAACTGTACTGTGCTTGTAAACATTCGACGAACAGCCTTGGCATCAGCATCCGATTTGGTGACTTTATTTCCCAGCAAATAAAACGTTTGCTCTCCACCACCAGCGGGCAAAGCGTCACTTTGCTCACTCAGCAGCAGGGCCAGCCTAGCAGCGACAATAGTTCCCACAACCCCGGGGGCGCCTGCGGCGGATTGTGCTTGTGTTATATACCCACTCGCATCTGTTGCCCCAACAAAAGTTGTCACCCCCAAAGCACCATCGGGGTTTTCGTCAATGCCGTACTTAACCTTAAAACCTTCAACTCCAGAAACCAGCTCTATACCCGCGCCACCAGAAAGGTTTCCATCACAAAATAAGCCATTGTTTGATACATAATAGCTATTAACCACCTGAACAACCCCCCCGGCACCGCCACCTTCACAATCCGTCGTACCGTGATAGGCAATTGTTATCCGATCTGTGGTGCCATCACTTGAACCAGGCAAGCCTGCGGCAGGCACAAACAACACCCCGTTAGGTACCGCCGCAGCCACATTCTGATCAAGACCTGTGCGCCGTAGATCTCTCACAAGAAAGCGCATGACAAGCTGGCCATTTTCCTGCACTCGCGACGTTGCCTGCTGCAGGGCAAAAGTTCTGTTATTGGTTATTAGCAGTTGAAGTGCTGCACCGGTCACAACCAATCCAACAACCATCGCCACCATTAATTCAACAAAACTGAACCCTGACTGTTTTTTCACCATATTCATTAGCGGATCACCTCAATAACCGCACAGAAGGAATCCGTATCGGTATTAACCTCCCCTCCCGCCTTCACGCACTCTGAAGGCTTCATCCCCTCCCAACTGACAACAACACAATTCAGACCACTGCTGGGGCAGGCTTGAATGGAAACCAGTCCCTCTGGCAACAGATTTCCAGCCATCCAAGATAATTGATTAACATCCCAGGAAACCATTTGAGCGCTAGTGCAACTTGCCCCAACCCCGGTGCAGGCAGCATAGGCATTAGGTGCGGAGCCAACTGCTGCTGGTGTTGTAGGCCAAGCAGCCGCTATATAAGCCGGCAAATCTGGATTTACCTGCAAACGCTCCAATGCATCCTGAGCAATCAGTGTTGCCTGCGCTCGGTTATTTGCTAGTTCAGCGCCTTTAAGCGCTGAAAGTTGCATGCCCGCGTATCCCAGAACTCCGATTGCCAATACCAATAGGGCTACGAGGACTTCAACAAGACCCACGCCACGCTGGGCAACTTTGACTACCATTTTGTTCAGGAACACGTGATACCCTCATTGCTGATTCGCCCGACCTTAGAAACCGAAATTTTTCTGCCCGTCTCTCCTGCTCGTACAGAGTCGCAGACAATGAAGCTGTCAGCCTGACTGACAAAACCATCCGACTGAAAAGTCAAACTGCCGGAGCCGGAACGCTGCACGGTTACATCCGGTGAAATAGCAAAGCTTTGGTCCTCCTCCGGGGCGCCAGCCGGATATGAAATAAGCCAGCCCTGACTCCAGTCCCCGCCACTAACCGCAGATAATTGGACATTTACTCTGAGGTTTACTGCCTGAGCACGAGCAGTTCCGATAGCAGCAACCAGTTCACTAGCCGCACCACGCAGTGAATTACCAGCACCAACGTTGCGGAATGAGGGAACCGCAATGGATCCCAGCACTACGAGAATGATGATCGCAACCATCATCTCGACCAGTGAAAAGCCTCGCTGCCTGCTTTTTTTTGTCATCGTTTCAGTCCGGTTGTCTGGGCTTGAGGATTGCTTTGAGTTTCAGCTTAGCAACTCCATAGGCGCCATCAATCAACCGAGGACAAACGGACTGTCGGCCACCATGGACGGTATAAGCTGCTGAAAAATAATGAATTTTGGTACTTTATGGTGTGACGCCACTCACACTTTAATCGTATACCAATGCAACTTTTGCCTTAGCAGAAAGCATTACAGCCGTTGCCTCAGGGCCAAGCGGCAGCAAAAGCTAGACGAGCGCAGAACTTGTCAGTTCAAACAGACAAAGGATGGGGGTGACCTCAAGAAAACCGGCAAGCTTTCTCAGCCAGAATCAGGAACGCAGCGCCTTGGGCATTGAGAAACGAATGTTCTCTTCGCGACCGGGGATTTCCTCGGCGTCGGAGCCGCCCAGGGATTTGAGGGTGGTGATGACCTGCTGGACCAGCTCTTCCGGAGCGCTGGCGCCGGCAGTGACGCCCACGGCAGTCTTGCCCTTGAGCCAGGCAGGGTCGATCTGGGAGGGGTCGTCGAGCAGGTGGGCTTCGGCGCCGCAGCGTTCGGCCAGTTCCCGCAGACGGTTGGAGTTGGAACTGTTCACCGAGCCCACGACCAGCACCAGCCCGCATTCCAGCGCCAGCTGGCGCACGGCATCCTGACGGTTGGTGGTGGCGTAGCAGATGTCTTCGCGCTTGGGGCCAAGGATGTTCGGAAAGCGGGCGCGCAGGGCATCGATCACTTTGGCGGTATCGTCCACGCTGAGGGTGGTCTGGGTAACAAAGGCCAGGGTATCCGGGTCGCGAACCTGAATCGTCGCCACGTCCGCCTCATCTTCCACCAGGTAAATATCACCGCCATAGGACTTGTCATACTGGCCCATGGTGCCTTCCACTTCCGGATGACCGGCATGGCCAATCAGAATGCTCTCCCGGCCTTCGCGGGCATAGCGGATCACTTCCATATGGACCTTGGTGACCAGCGGACAAGTGGCATCGAACACCTTCAACTGGCGACGTTCCGCCTCCTGCTGCACCGCCTTGGAAACACCGTGAGCACTGAAGATGACGATGGCGTCATCCGGCACTTCATGGAGCTCTTCTACAAACACCGCCCCGCGCTGACGCAGATCGTCCACCACATAGCGGTTGTGGACCACCTCGTGGCGCACATAGATCGGCGGACCGAACACTTCCAGTGCCCGGTTGACGATGTCGATGGCGCGATCCACCCCGGCGCAGAAGCCACGGGGGTTGGCGAGTCGGATTTGCATAGGAGATCCTGCTTGACTGGTACAGGCATTGTAACTGGTACAGGGCGGCTTCTGCGACCGTCGCAACGACACAGACACCGCGACCTGCGAATCAGTTCAGGGTAACGGGCTGCTCCGGAGCGTAGCGTTCCACGGCGATAATCTCTACCTCGAAAGTCAGATCCCGGCCGGCCAGAGGGTGATTGAAGTCCACATAAACCCAACCATCCTCCTCCTTGCTGATCACCCCCGGCAGTTCTCCACCGGCGGCATCCGCAAAGCTGAGCACCATGCCCGGCTCCAGGGTGTCGTACTGGGCGAAGGTATCCCGGGTGAAGTGCTGCACATTGTCTTCATTGTAATCGCCGAAGGCCTTGTTGGCCTCCAGGAAGACGCTACGGCGATCACCGGCCTTGAGGCCGCGCAAGGCATTTTCAAAGCCGGGCAGCAGGGATTCATCGCCCCAGACAAAGGCCGCCGGGTCACCACCGAAGGTGGAATCCAGCTCGGTGCCATCCATCAGGCGCACCGCAAAATGCAGAGTGATACGGGTTTCCGGGCCCGCCCGGAGAATTTCAGTCATGCTTTTTTGCTCCCAGGAGCATATCCAGCAGAATCAAGCCGGCGCCGATGGTAATGGCGCTGTCTGCGATATTGAAAGCCGGGAAGTGGCTGTTGCCCCAGTAGAAATCCAGGAAATCCACCACATGCCCCAGCACCAGCCGGTCGTAGAAATTGCCCAGGGCACCGCCCAGGATCAACGCCAGGGCAACGCCCTGCAGTTTCTCGGTGGCGGTGAGCCGGGCCAGCCAGACCAGAATCAGTACCGAGGCACCCAGCGCAATGGCAGTAAAGAACCAACGCTGCCAGCCGCCCGCATCCGCCAGAAAGCTGAAAGCGGCACCGGGGTTGTAGGCCAGGGTCAGATTGAAGAACGGCATCACTTCCAGCCGCTCGTAGAGATCAAAACGGGCCACCACCATATGCTTGGTGACCTGGTCCAGCGCTATTACCACACCGGTCAGCCACAACCAGATCAGCTGCCCCGGCAACAGCCGTTTCCTGCTTCCAGAAGATGAGCTATCCAGCGTCTTAGCCATAGCGTCGCCCCTCACCCCAGCCGTCCACGTTCGCCACGCAGCGGCCACACAGCTCTGAATGCGCAACGTGGGAGCACACGTACGGATGGTGGTGGCGTAAGCGTACTCACTTGAAGTACTCACTGGCCCGCCCCTGACACTACAACCCGCCGTCCGCCGTATCTTCCAGAT
>NZ_JBNPEC010000021.1:0-3688 GCF_051117345.1 Alcanivorax sp. | reverse complement strand
GTCTGGTTCCGGGTAACGCTGTTTCGCCGGTTCGTCGGCTGGGTTCTCGCCGTGCGGGGTCCGGCTATCGGCTTTGCGCTGTTGGTCCTGGCGCTGTCGCGCACCTTGGTTTTCGACAAGTCGGTTCGCTGGCGGTTCTTCAATGCGCCGGAACAGGCGGTGGTTTCCGCCAGCATTGCCATGATGCCCGGGGCAAAACGCGAAGACACCAAGGCGATGATTGCGGAGATGGAACGCGCGCTTGACGTGGTCAACCGGCGATACAGCGAGCAATATGGTGCCGAACCGGTGGTCTTCGCGCTCTCCACCGTCGGTGCGACGGCAGGGCGCGGCCTCATGGGGGCAGATACCAAGGACGCCGACCAGCTTGGCGGGATTTCCATAGAACTGCTCGACCCCGACCTTCGGCCCTATTCGGCCTTTCAGTTCATCGGCGACTGGCGTGAGGAGATCATAAATCCGCCGCTTCTGGAAACGATGGCCCTGCGCGGCGAGCGCTCAGGTCCGGGGGGCGACGCGATCGACATCAAGCTCTACGGCAACTCCACGGAAAACCTGAAAGCCGCTGCAGAAAGCCTGAAGCAGTCTCTGGCGCCTATGGAAGGCGTCAGCGCGCTGGAGGATACGCTGGCCTACGACAAGCCGGAGCTGAACCTGACGCTGACACCGCGCGGCGAAGCCCTTGGCTTCACCACGGAGGAAATCGCCCGCATTCTGCGCAACCGGCTGGAGGGCATCGAGGTTGCCGAGTTTCCGATCGGCAGGCGAACGGCGACAGTGAAAGTGCTGTTGCCGGATGAGGAAACGGATGCCGCGTTTCTCTATTCAACGCGGGTGCGCACCGAAGCGGGCACCTATGTTTCCCTGAGCGAGTTTGTCAGCATCGACAGCACCTACGGCTTTGCCTCGGTCCGCCGCAGCGACGGGCTGCGCACGCTGCGGGTTTTCGGTGATGTATCGGAGGACAATCCGGCAGCCGCTGCCCGAGTGACCGACATGCTGCAGAACGAGCTTCTGCCACAGCTTGCCGCCGACTATGACGTCGAAAGCGAGATGAGCGGGCTGGCGGAGCAGGAACGCTCGTTCCTCTCCGATGCATTGATCGGCTTCGCCATGTGTCTGGCCGGCATCTACCTGGTGCTCTGCTGGATCTTCGAATCCTGGACCCGGCCGCTGATGATCATGATCATCATTCCCTTCGGCTGCGTCGGCATGATCTGGGGTCACTACCTGCACGGCATTCCGCTGTCGATGTTCTCCGTGGTCGGTTTCATCGGCATGGCGGGCATCATCATCAACGACAGCATCGTGCTGGTGACCACTATCGACGAATACGCCAAGGACCATCCCTTCCGGCAGGCCGTGGTCAACGGTGTTTGCGACCGGTTGCGTGCGGTCGTGCTGACGACCGCAACGACTGTGTTCGGCCTGGCGCCGCTGCTGTTCGAGACCAGTCGCCAGGCCCAGTTCCTGCTGCCGACAGTCATCACGCTGGCCTACGGGCTGGGCGTCGGGCTGTTCCTTGTCATCCTTCTGGTGCCGGCTTTGCTGGCGGTGCAGAAGGATTTCGGTCAGGCGATCACCAGTGGCAGGCGCCTGCTCAAGGCTCGGGGCAGGGCACCGCTTTCCGGCGGACAGGCGTGACCGCAGGGGGGAGGGTGCAGTGATGGACTGGAGCAAAGCCTGAAACCGGATCGGAATACCTGATCCAATCCCGACGTCTTATCGGAAAAGTATCTGATCAAGGTCAGTTCAATCAATCGTGGAAGGAGACACGCATTGGACCGTCGTTGGCTGGGCGATCGTGCCCTGTCTGTGCCCGTTCTCAGCTTGGGGACGGCGAGTTTCACGTCCGGGCCATGGTCTGGCAATGATGCGGGTGCAGCCCGGCGTCTTGTCGACATCTGTCTCGACGAGGGGCTGAACATGTTCGACACCGCGGACGTCTATTCCGGCGGAAATGCCGAAATGGTGCTCGGGCAGGCAATCAACGGGCGCCGGGACAAGGTGATCATCTCCACGAAGGCGGGTTTGCGGACCGGGGCGGGCGAACATGACGTGGGCAGTTCACGCGGCCACCTGCTGACTGCTGTCGAGGGAATGCTGAGCCGTCTGCGCACCGACTATATTGACCTGTTCCAGCTCCATGCGTTTGACGCAATGACACCGGTCGAAGAAACCATGGAGGTGCTGGATGACCTGGTGAAAGCGGGGAAAGTTCGGCACCTGGGTGTCTCGAACTATGCCGGCTGGCAGTTGATGAAGTCTCAGGCTGCGGCACGATACAACGGTTGGCAGCCACTGGTGGCGCATCAGGTGTATTATTCGCTCATCGGTCGCGATTACGAATTGGAACTGATGCCACTGGGCCTGGATCAAGGCGTTTCAGCCCTGGTGTGGAGCCCGCTTGGGTGGGGGCGCCTGAAGGGTGGTGGGAAGCACGCTTCAGCAGGCCGGCACAAGGACGCAACCCCGAACTATGCACCGCCGCTTTACGACGAGACCCTTCTTGAGCGCGTACTTGCAGCATTGGGGGAGGTGGCTCGTGACACAGGCAAAAGCGAAGCCCAGATCGCACTGAACTGGCTTCTGCAGCGGCCGACCGTGGCAAGCCTCATCATCGGCGTTAGCAGCGAAGCTCAGTTGCGCAACAACATGGAGGCCACCGGCTGGGAGCTGGATGCCGAACAAATGCGTCTGCTTGACGAAGCCAGCACCACTCCCGTTCCCTATCCGTATTGGCACCAACGCGCATTCCCGGAACGCAATCCGCAACCGGTCTGATCATCGTTCCATCCCATGCCTAAGGGGCGGGTGTGAAAGTCCTAGCTGGATCAGAAGGGCCAGGCTGCGGCCAATTTCACATGCCGGTTTGCGAGAGCATGCCGAGGCCATGCCATGTGGTCTGATCCCGCTGTCGGGGGCATCAAACCTGCCGAAACGCTTGATTAGCTGGCAGCGTCTGCGAGACAAATCTGAAAGGACGGCTGCTCACGAAAGGTGATGTAACGGATCCCGGCATCGTTGAGGCCGGGCTGGCGAGCACGTTTCCCACCCGGCGGCAGCGTCCACGGCATCTCGGGAGCGACACACACAGTCCCCGACCTACGTTACTTCAACGCCTCCTTGCAAGCAGCCCGGTTCGCGGCTTTGTATTTCGTTTGAGCCCTATGGCTCATGCCTCCCAGGTTATCAATCCGGGTTTACGCAGCGGATCCCTCTTTCGATTTGTGCAAAACCGCATCATGTGCTTAATTTTTACGCGAATATTAACTGGCGACTAACCCCGTCGATTTTGCTATGTATAGTACAGGTTGTTTACCTGTGTGGTTCCAAATGAGTGATCATCAGTTCAATACCTCGGTCAGGATGGGCTCCGAACGGAATTTCGGGCTGGTCTTCGCTGCGGTCTTTTTGCTGATTGGGCTATGGCCGGTCACTGGTGGCGCCGCGCCGCGATGGCTTTTGCTATGCATTGCGGCTGTTTTTATTGCCCTCGCCATGTTTGCGCCGCAGAGCCTGCGCCTACCCAACAGGTTGTGGTTCAAACTGGGCATGCTGCTAGCCCGAATAATTCACGGCGGGTTGGCGGATGTGGTGCAAGCCGTTGAACTGACGTAGGATTTGGTTGCTAAGGCCGATCCGCGCCATTTCCCGGAGACCACACCCGCCATGAATGATCCTACTG
>NZ_JBNPEC010000006.1:0-3710 GCF_051117345.1 Alcanivorax sp. | reverse complement strand
AAATTCGCAACTACCTGAAACGGGCCGGGGGCGGCAGTGAGTTCCGGGAGAATCCGGAGATGGTGGACAAGTGGTACCATGCGGACGGCAGCCTGAATGAGCAGGCCATTGCTGATGCCGACGTCTATACCCTGATCACCCCTTCCCGGGAGCGAGCCCTGAAACTGAACAAGGCCTATACCCATATTGTTCGTCACCAAAGCTACATTCACGGCCGCGATGCCACCTGGCTACCCGCCGAAAATGTATTTACCGAAGTGGATGAAAGTGAGCCACCACTGCCAGCGGAATTCCGCTTCTTCCAATGGGATTTGCGTATGGATTGGCCATCCCCGAAAGACCAGGAGAAGCTCGCCCGGCATCCCTGACAACCTGCCCCGCGCCCGCACACAACAGGGCGCGGGATGCATTGTCATTTAATGTTATTTTCAGCGACATAAAACTTCATAGTTTGCGCCCTAGGCTTTTCTCACCCTTGAGTTCATTCGACAACTGGTGGGAAAACCATGACTATCTATACACGCAAAACACAGCTGGCTATTGCCATTGCTGCCACATCCCTGCTGGCGGCCTGCGGTGGCGACAGCGATAATGACAACAACGCCAACAACGGTGGCGAACAACCGGCAACCCTTCCTCTGACTCGTCTGGCCACCATTCCGCTGGGCGCCGAACTGACCGGCCTGGAAGTGACCGCAGAAGGCAATGCCTTCTTCAATATCCAGCACCCGGCTGACTCTCTCCCGGATGCGGAAAACAAGGCCGCCGTCGGCGCCTGGGTAGGCGCCAACATCAACGAGCTCGCCGCCGGCATTGAACCGGTTACTGTGCCCGACCCTACCAGCAGTGATGCAGAGACCACTCGCATGGCTCTGGGTAGCTACCAGGTACTCGGTCGCGAAGGTCACAACTACCGCGGAGACCTGCCCTTCGGGCTCGGTCATATCACGGTGCTGGACAAGAATGAGGATTCCGTTCTGCAGTCCAACGACCCGGACTTCAATGCCTGGATCGCCGATGGCGAGGACAGCGGCTATCTGTTCACCGCCTGGGAAGATCGTCCCGGCGGCGTTTCCCGCCTGGCCCTCAGCAAGACAGATAACGGCTGGACCGTGGATGGCGCCCTCAATGTGGATTTCAGCGGCGTCAACGGCACCATGATCAACTGTTTCGGCAGCGTCTCTCCCTGGGGTACGCCACTTACCTCGGAAGAAAACTACATGGCCTACGATGTGTCAGCTGCGGCACAGTGGAACCAGGCCGGCGCCGGCGGCTACCCCAGCTACAACGATGTGAAGAACATCCAGGCCTACCTGGACGGGACCTTTCCCAACCCCTATGACTACGGGTATATCGTGGAGCTGACAGCCCCCACCGGCACACCAGAACCGGTGAAACACTTCACCACCGGTCGCATGGCCCATGAAAATGCCATCATCATGCCCGATGAAAAAACCGTCTACCTGACCTCCGACGGCGGCTCCCAGGGCTTTTTCAAACTTGTCGCCGATAACGCTCAGGACCTGTCAGCGGGCACCCTGTATGCGGCCAAGGTGACCCAGGATGCCAGCACTGACAATGCCACTACCGGCTTTGACATCGCCTGGATCGAACTCGGCAAATCCGATAACGCCACCATCGCGACCCTCATCCGCTCCTTCGACGGCCTGGATGAAAGCGATTTCGTTGATGGTGACACCAATTACATTTCCCAGCAGCAGGTAGACGATTATGTCGCAGCCTACGTGGCTGGCGGCGACAACAGCGCCCTTGACCCCATCGCCTTCCTGGAAACCAACGCGGTTGCCATGGCCATGGGTGCGACCACCGAGTTCAACAAGATGGAAGGGATCAATATCAACCCCGCCGGCGCAGCCAGCGGCGACGTACCCTTCATGTATGTGGCAATGGCAGACGTGGCCGGCTCCATGGCTGACGGCGCAGGAGATATTGCCATCAACGCCAACCGTTGCGGCATCGTTTACCGGTTCGATCTGGAGGCGGATTTCAACGTCAGCCGCATGGAGCCGGTAGTAGTAGGCGGGCCATATGACGGCGGCGCCACCGGTGACAAGTGCGCTGTAGACAGCATCGCGCAGCCGGACAATCTGTACGTCATGAACGATGGTCGCTTGCTGATCGGCGAAGATTCCGGCAACCACGTCAACAACATGCTGTGGCTGTACACCTCCAACGCAGCGGAATAATTTCCGCCATCACCAACAAAAAACGCCCCGGCATGCCGGGGCGTTTTTTTATCGCATGAAAAACCGCTTCAGGAGAACGGGTGCCGCTTGATGATGGTTTCCACACGGTCCGGGCCGGTGGAAATGATATCGATGGGCGCACCAGTCACTTCCTCGATCCGCTTCAGGTAAGCCACCGCGTTGGCAGGTAGCTCATCCACGGATTTGGCGCCGAGGGTGGACTCGGTCCAGCCGGGCAGGCTTTCGTAAATCGGCTTCACCTCTTCGTAACTATCCGCATCCCAGGCGCAGGTCAGGGAATTGCCTTGCTCATCCTGATAGCCAATACAGATATTCACTTCTTCCAGACCGTCGAGCACATCCAGTTTGGTCAGGCACAGACCGGTGATGGAGTTGATCTGGATGGAGCGTTTCAGGGCCACCGCATCAAACCAGCCACAACGACGGGCGCGACCGGTGGTGGAACCGAACTCATGGCCTTTCTCTGCCAGGTAACGGCCGTTTTCATCGAATAGCTCTGTAGGGAAAGGACCGCTACCCACCCGGGTGGTGTAGGCCTTGGTGATGCCCAGCACGTAGTCCAGATACAGCGGGCCGAAACCGGTGCCGGTGGCGGCGCCGCCAGCGGTGGTGTTGGAGCTGGTCACATAGGGATAGGTGCCGTGGTCAATATCCAGCAGCGTACCCTGGGCCCCTTCGAACATGATGTTCTCGTTACGCTCACGGGCACCGTGGAGCACGGTGGTCACGTCGGTGACCATGCTGCGTACGTCCTCGCCCATGGCCAGGGTTTCATCCAGGGTCTTCTGGAAATCCACCGGCTCGGCATTGTAGTAACTGCGCAACACGAAGTTGTGATAATCCATCACTTCGCCCAGCTTGGCAGCAAAGCGCTCGCGGGAGTAAACATCCCCCAGACGCAGGCCGCGACGGGCCACCTTGTCTTCGTAGGCCGGACCGATACCACGACCGGTGGTGCCAATCTTCTTGTTGCCACGGGCCGCTTCCCGGGCCTGATCCAGCGCCACATGCACCGGCAGAATCAGCGGGCAGGAGGCAGACAGACGTAGACGCTCACGCACCGGCACGCCATTCGCTTCCAGGCCGCCGATTTCCTTGAGCAGGGCATCCAGGGCCAGCACCACACCATTGCCGATCAGGCACTGCACGTCATCGCGCAGAATGCCGGAGGGAATCAGATGCAGGACGGTTTTCTTGCCGTCGATCACCAGGGTATGGCCGGCGTTATGACCGCCCTGAAAGCGGGCCACCAGAGAGGCCTGATCGGTGAGCAGATCAACGATCTTGCCCTTGCCTTCATCACCCCACTGGGTGCCGAGAATGACTACGTTCTTACCCATGATTGCTAGCTGCCGTGTTGAGTTATAACAAACGCTTGCACGCGACCCGCTTCACGCGGCACGCACGATCTTTATCCCAGGAACGGTGTTTGCCAGACAAACACCGTTCCTGCGTGTTCAGTCGATATCCTTGATGACCCAG
>NZ_JBNPEC010000047.1:0-19494 GCF_051117345.1 Alcanivorax sp. | reverse complement strand
GGAGGATGGCGGGTCTACGCTGGGCGTTTCCCAGTGCCGTCAGCAGGTTGCCGATGGGCTTGCCACGGGACGCCCGGCCACCTTGCGGCAGGTAGAAGGTGCGCAGCCAGAAGACCTTGCCGGCGTCGGTGAACAGCAACAGGGTGTCGTGGGTACCTGCCACAAGCAGGTGCTCCACGTAATCCTCGTCTTTGAGCTGACCGGCAGACTTGCCGCGACCACCCCGCTTCTGGGCCCGGTAGGTGTCGATGGGCTGCATCTTGGCGTAGCCACCGTTGGACAGAGTCACCACTACGGTTTCTTCGGCGATCAGGTCTTCCATGCTCAGGTCGAGACGGGAAGTGACGATTTCGGAACGACGCTCGTCGGCGTATTCCTCACGCACCGCCTTCAGCTCGTCACGGATCACTTCCATCAGACGTTCGGGGTTACCCAGAATCTTCAGCAATTCGGCAATCTGCTCCAGCAGTTCCTGGTAATCGCTGATCAGTTTTTCCCGTTCCAGACCGGTCAGCTTCTGCAGACGCAGATCCAGAATCGCCTGGGCCTGCTCCGGGCTCAGGTAATAAAGGCCGTCACGCAGACCGAACTGCTCATCGAGGCCATCCGGGCGAGCCGCGTTTTCACCACCGGCGCGCTCCAGCATTTGCAGTACATCGCCGGGGGTCCAGCCTTTGCCCAGAAGTTTTTCCTTGGCTTCCGCGCCGCTGGGGGACGCCTTGATCAGCGCAATCACCGGGTCGATATTGCTCAGCGCCACCGCCAGACCTTCCAGCAGGTGGGCCTTTTCGCGGGCCTTGCGCAGTTCAAACACGGTACGGCGAGTCACCACTTCACGGCGGTGACGAATAAAGGCATCCAGCAACTCACGCAGGTTGAGGGTCTTGGGCTGACCATCCACCAGTGCCACGGTATTGATACCGAACACCGACTCCATCTGGGTCTGCTGGTAGAGATTATTGAGCACCACCTCGGCGTTCTCGCCGCGACGCAGCTCGATCACGATACGCATGCCCTCTTTGTCGGACTCATCGCGCAGCTCGGTGATACCTTCAATCTTCTTGTCTTTCACCAGCTCGGCGATCTTCTCGATCAACCGCGCCTTGTTCACCTGGTAGGGAATCTCGTGGACGATAATGGCTTCTTTGCCACTTTTGTCGGTCGGCTCAATCTCGGCACGGGCACGCATGTACACGCGGCCACGGCCGGTACGGTAGGCCTGCACGATCCCGGCGCGACCGTTAATGATGCCGGCGGTGGGGAAATCCGGGCCCTTGATGTATTCCATCAGGTCGTCCGGCGTCAGGCTGTCGTCGTCGATCAGCGCCAGACAGCCATCCACCACCTCGCCCAGGTTATGGGGCGGAATATTGGTGGCCATACCCACGGCGATACCGGAGGAGCCATTCACCAGCAGGTTGGGCACCCGGGTGGGCATCACATCGGGAATCCTTTCCGTGCCGTCGTAGTTGTCGACGAAATCCACGGTTTCCTTGTCCAGATCGGCCAGCAACTCGTGGGCGATCTTGGCCATGCGCACTTCGGTGTAACGCATGGCGGCAGCGGAATCCCCGTCGATGGAACCAAAGTTACCCTGACCATCCACCAGCATGTAGCGCAGGGAAAACGGCTGCGCCATCCGCACAATGGTGTCGTAGACGGCGGAGTCACCATGGGGGTGGTATTTACCGATAACGTCACCGACCACACGGGCAGACTTCTTGTAAGCCTTGTTCCAGTCGTTGTTCAGCTCGTGCATGGCGAACAGAACGCGGCGATGCACCGGCTTGAGGCCATCGCGCACATCCGGCAGAGCACGCCCCACGATCACGCTCATGGCGTAATCCAGGTACGACTGTTTGAGTTCGTCTTCGATGTTGACCGGGGTAACTTCTCTGGCGAGATCCGTCATAGCGATCCTTACTTTCCACAAGTATCGGGAAAGCCCCTGCGGCTTTCCCAAGCCGGCCCCTGATCAGGGCCGTTTTCACAGCGTGCCGATGGCACCCTGTGCAGTCTGTTCTTATGACAGCCCGCTCGCTGCCGACAGCGGCGAACCGGGCGTACATTCCTGCTCCTGGCACGAAGCCCGGAAAAGCCCCGGATGATAGCACAACCGGGCGGCTTCGGCGCCATAGTCCACCGCCATTGATACGCAGGGGTGTAAACGAGGGCAAGAGCGCCACTGACACGCTATACTGCGGCCTCAATTTGAGGGCAAGCCCCTCTCGCAGGCTGCCAAGATATCAAGGAGTTGTGCATGAGCGACAATCAGGCTGACCTGATCGTCCACGCCCGCTGGATTGCCCCGGTCGCGCAGGACAAGGCGCCCAGTGCCGAGATACTGGAACACCATGCCCTGGTCGTCCGTGATGGCCAGATTATCGACCTGCTGCCCGGCGCCCTGGCCGATGAAAAATGGCAGGCCGATACGGTCACCCGGCTGGACAGCCACCTGCTGATTCCAGGTCTGATCAATGCCCATACCCACGCTGCCATGAACCTGCTGCGCGGGATTGCCGATGACCTGCCGCTGATGACCTGGCTGGAAAAGCACATCTGGCCAGCGGAAGGCCAGTTTGTCAGCGAGCAATTTGTGTTCGACGGCACCCGGCTGGCGGCGGCGGAGATGATTCGCTCCGGCACCACCTGCTTTGCAGACCAGTACTTCTTCCCGGCCAGCGCCGCCCGCGCCACCGTGGAGGCCGGCCTGCGCGCCAGCCTGTTCTGTCCGATCCTGGATTTTCCAACCCCCATGGGCGCCGGGCCGGAGGATTACCTGCGCCTGGCCACCGATGCCATGGACGAATGGCGCCATGATCCGCGCATCCAGATCGGTTTCGGGCCACACGCGCCTTATACCGTGTCCGACGGCCCCCTGCAGAAAGTGCTAACCCTGGCCGAGGAACTGGACGTGCCGATGATGATGCACGTGCACGAAACTGCCGGTGAGATCCAGATGGCGGTGGGCAATACCGGGGAGCGCCCGCTCACCCGCCTGAAAAACCTGGGCCTGCTCTCGCCCCGTCTGCTGGCGGTACACATGACCCAGCTCACCGAGGACGAGATCGCCCTGGTGGCCGAAACCGGCACCCAGGTGGTGCATTGCCCGGAATCCAATCTTAAGCTGGCCAGCGGCTTTGCACCGGTGGAAAAACTGCGCAAGGCCGGCGTCAACGTGGCCCTGGGCACCGACGGTGCCGCCAGCAATAACGACCTGGACATGATCGGCGAAGCCCGCATGGCCGCCTTCCTGGGCAAGGGCGTGAGCCTGCAGGCCGACGCCCTGCCCGCCGCCGAAATACTGCAGATGGCCACCCTGAACGGCGCACGCGCCCTGGGCCGGGACGACCAGCTCGGTTCACTGGAAATTGGCAAACAGGCGGATATGGTGGCGGTGGATCTGAACCGTCTGGAGACCCAACCGGTCTACGATCCGGTGGCACAGCTGATCTATGCCGCCAGCCGCGACCAGGTGACGCATACCTGGGTAGGTGGACGCTGCCTGATGGACAATCGAAAACTCACCACCCTCAATGAAGCCGTGATCCTCAAGAATGCCCAGCAGTGGCAGGAAAAAATTGCCGGAGCCGACCGTGACTGAACAGCAACCACAGATTCCCAATGTAGACGCCGGCGAGATCGCCAAATTCAACGCCCTGGCGGAACAGTGGTGGGACCCCAATTCCGAGTTCCGCCCGCTGCATGACATCAACCCGCTGCGCCTGAACTACATTGATGAGCGCGTCAGCCTGCCCGGCAAGACCGTCATCGACATCGGCTGCGGCGGCGGCCTGCTCTCCGAAGGCATGGCCCGGCGCGGGGCCGAGGTCACCGGCATCGACATGGGTGAGGCGCCGCTGTCGGTGGCACGCATCCACGCAGAGAAAGCCGGCGTGGCGGTGGAATATCGGCAGATTCCGGCGGAGCAGATCGCCGAGGAACGGCCCGCGCAGTATGACGTGGTCACCTGCCTGGAAATGCTCGAGCACGTCCCCGATCCATCATCCGTGATCCGCGCCTGCGCCGCCCTGGTAAAACCTGGTGGGCAGATTTTCTTCAGCACCATCAACCGCAATCCCAAGGCCTTTCTGTTTGCCATCGTCGGTGCCGAATATGTGTTGCGACTGCTGCCGCGTGGTACCCACGAATACGCCAAGCTGATCAAGCCGTCGGAGCTGGCCGGCTGGGCCCGGGACGCGGGGCTGGAATTGAAGGACACCACCGGTATGGTCTACAACCCGCTGACCCAAGTGTACAAGCTGAACCGGGATGTGTCGGTGAACTACCTGATGCACGCCGTCAAAGGCGAATAATTTTTCCCTGTAGGAGCGCCGCTTGAGGCGCGAAAAAACAGTTTCGAGGTACGAGTAACGAGCTGCGAAAGGCACAACCGGTTTTGATTTTCGCAACTCGAACCTCGTTACTCGCTTCGCTCGTTTCGCGCCTCAAGCGGCGCTCCTACAGCGGCGTTGTAGAGAGACTATATGGAAAAGCTTGAAGCCGTTTATTTCGACCTGGACGGTACCCTGATTGATACCGCACCGGATTTTTATACGGTGCTCAATACCCTGCTGAAACAACATGGTCGACCGGCAGTCAGTTATTCCGCCGTGCGCGCCAATGTCTCCAACGGCGCCCGCGCGCTCACCGAGCTTGGCTTTGGCGTGGGACCGGAGGATGCGGAGTTTCCGGCCCTTCTGGATGAACTGCTGAACGCCTACGAGCAGCATCTGGCTGTGGATACCTGCCTGTTTCCCGGCATGGCGGAGACGCTGGACTGGCTGGATGCCAATGGCCTGCCCTGGGGCATCGTCACCAACAAGCCGTCACGGTTCACCGGGCCGGTGCTGGCAGGATTGCATCTGGACCAGCGCGTCAGTGCGGTGATCTGCCCGGACCATGTAAAACAGCGCAAGCCGGACCCGGAAGGCCTGCTGATGGCCGCCCGTATGGACGCTGTGAACCCGGCCCACTGCCTCTACGTGGGCGACCATCTGCGTGATATCCAGGCTGGCCAGAATGCCGGTATGGCCACCGCCGTGGCGGCCTTCGGTTATATCGACGCGGATGATGACCCCCACGGCTGGCAGGCCGATTATTATCTGGAACAGGGCAGCGATCTGTTGCCCCTGCTGCAAACGATGAACACAAGGAGTACCGCATGAGCGAATTATCATCCGTGAATGCACAAGCACTGGCTTACCAATGCCCCGCCGATGCTTTCAAGGATCGCATTATCCTTGTCACCGGCGCGGGCGCCGGCATCGGTCGCAGCGCCGCCCTGACCCTGGCTCGCCATGGCGCCACCGTGATCCTGCTCGGACGCACCCCGGAGAAGCTGGAAAAGGTCTACGACGAGATCAAGGCCGCCGGCGGCCCGGAACCGGCCCTGGCACCGGTGAATCTGGCGGTGGCCCGCCCGGAAGACTTCCAGGAACTGGCCGGCCTGTTCGACAAGGAATTCGGACGCCTGGACGGCATCCTGCATAACGCCTCCGTGCTCGGCGACATCACTCCGCTGGAGCGCTACGGTGTCGGCACCTGGGACTCGGTAATGCAGGTAAACGTGAACAGCGCCTTCTACCTGACCCAGGCCATGCTGCCGCTGTTGCGTGCCAGCGACGATGCCCGCCTGCTGTTCACCTCCTCCAGTGTTGGCCGCAAGGGCCGCGCCTTCTGGGGCGCCTATGCCGTCTCCAAAGCCGCCACCGAAAACCTGGCACAGGTGCTGGCCGAAGAGCTCGAGAACACCAGCAACATCCGCGTCAACACCCTCAACCCCGGCGGCACCCGCACCGACATGCGCGCCCTGGCCTACCCCGGCGAGGACCCACAGACACTGAAAACCCCGGACGAGATCATGGCTCCCTACCTGTTCCTGCTCGGCCCGGGCAGCCGCGATGTGAACGGGGAATCCATCGACGCACAGCCGAAGTAACAGGCCGTCCCGTAGGAGCGTCGCTGGCGGCGCGATTGAAGAAGTGACGAGTAACGAGAAACGAGTTCCGAAAGGCATAAACCCGACATTCGGGAAGGCCCGGTTTTCGCTTCTCGCAACTCGTACCTCGAAACTATGCTATCGCGCCGCCAGCGACGCTCCTACGCCAAACGCCGGCACCCCAACCGGCAATATGCCTTCTTGTCCCCATTGACCCTTTCGACGGGAATTGCCGTAACGCGGCCACCCCCTGCGCCAAAGCTCTCCCCTATCCTGCATGAGCATGCTACATGTATCGCTCATAACAAGAATGCGGCATCAGGGAGACCACCATGCGCACCCCCATTACTCTTTTCTTTGTTGTCAGTCTGCTGTGCTCAACGCTGAGTGCCGCCAACCTGACACAGGCCCAGAAACAGCAGCTCCAGGCGCTTCTGCCCGGTGTTACGCTGAATGATTCCACCCTCGAAAAGCTCGAGGATGTGTTTTACACCCGTGAGATGCCGGTTCGGAGCCGGCTTAAAGCTATCAGCCAGATGGTGGGGCTGGATCAGATGCCCGCCGGCAGCACCCTGAAACGCACCATCTGCATCTGGGATATCGGCGGGCGCAACGGCGTGGTCTTCAATGCTGCCATGGAGCAACGGGCACTGGCCCTGGAATATGGCATCAACCTCGAGCTGGTGCCTTATACCAACGAAACCGTCATGGTGGATGAGTTCAAGGCCGGCCGTTGCGATGCTGCCCTGATGAGCGGATTGCGCGCTCGCCAGTTCAACCTTTACAGCGGCAGTGTGGATGCCATCGGCGCCGTGCCGTCCCAAAAGCATATGCAAACTCTGCTACAGGTGCTGGCCCACCCGCGACAGGCCGGCCACATGGTGCAAGGGGATTATGTGGTGATGGGCATCTACCCGGCGGGCGCCGCTCATATTTTCGTTAACGACAAGAGCATCAGCTCCCTGGCCAAGGCAGCCGGTAAACGGGTTGCCGTTCTCGATTATGATGAAACCCAGGCAGAAATGGTGGCGGCGATTGGTGCCACCCCCGTCACCACCGATATCGTCAGTGCGCCCAACAAGTTCAATAACGGCCAGATCGACATCCTGCCCGCACCGCTGGTCGCCTATGAGATTCTCGAACTGTATAAAGGCATGAGCCCGGATGGTGGGGTGGTCGACTATCCGTTAACACAACTTTCCATGCAGCTGATCGGCCGCCTGGACAAGTTCCCCAATGAGGTGGCGCAATTAATTCGTGAGGCTTCCTTTGAAGCCTACCCGGACGTGATAAAGCGCATTGAAGTGGAAACACGCCGGGTACCTGAGCGCTGGATGATCTCCATTCCTGACAAGGACAAGCGGGAATACGAAGTAATGATGCAGGATGCCCGTGATGCACTGCGTGCGCAGAAGTACTACAGCAGTGACATGCTGGATTTGCAACGCAAAATACGCTGCAAATTCGACCCCACCCGCTCCGAATGCAGCATCACTTGAGCAGACGATGAAGCGCGTATTACGCGGCGTCGACTGGCGCCGCGTACAATTGTCATACAGGCGGTAAAACTTCCCATCTCTTCCCCGTGATATAAGCATGTCAACGAATGACTAAGGAAGCGTCATGGGGAATTATCGCACCCTTATTACCGGCCTTTTGGGCTCGGCCCTGCTGTCTCTGGCCTGTACCAGTCAGGCTCTGACACTGACTCCCAAGCAGGAACAACACCTGGCGGAAGCGCGCGAGGAAATGGGCCTGGGCCCGGACGATATGCTCAAGCGTCATATCTGCTTGTGGGATCTGTCCGGTCGCTCCGGCCCCATTTTCAATGGTGCTACCAACCTGCGTCTGGATTTGCTGCGCTATAAAATTGATATCAGCCTGGAGGCCTTTACCAACGAAGGCGCCATGGTCGCATCATTGAAAAACGGCCAATGTGACGCAGCCCTGATGAGCGGTTTTCGCGCCCGCCAGTTCAACCGTTTCAGCGGGACTATCGATGCCATCGGCGCCCTACCGTCGCTGGAGCACATGGATATGCTGATGCGATCCATCGCCCTGCCTCAACTCAGCGAAAACATGGTCAGCAACAAATATCAGACGCTGGCGGTAACCCCCGCCGGCGCCGCCTATTTATTTGTTAATGACAAGAGACTGAATTCACTGGAACGAGTCGCAGGAAAAAAGATTGCCGTACTGGATTTCGATCCGGGCCAATCGAAGATGGTTGCCCAGATTGGTGCCACCCCGGTGGCTACTACACTTGCCACGGCACCCAATCAGTTCAACAACGGCAGCGTGGATGTACTGCCCGCACCACTGGTGGCTTATCAGGTACTGGAACTTTACAAGGGCATGGAGCCCGACGGCGGCATCGTTGATTACCCCATTGTTCAGCTCACCGCCCAGTTGATTGGCCACACTGATCGTTTCCCGCCGGCATTCGCTGCAGTGATCCGGGAAGTGGCAGCAGACAGCTTTTCGTCTATCCAGAATGCCCTGGAAAAAGAAGCGGGACAGATACCGGCAACCTGGTGGATCGACGTAGATCAACATGAAAAACAGGAATACGACAGCATGATGCGCGCCGCGCGTCTGAAACTGCGCGAGACCGGCTATTACGACGCCACCATGTTGAAAATCATGAAACGTATTCGCTGCAAGGTGGATCCTCAGCGACCCGAATGCAGCCAGGATACGGAATAAAGCTTATCCGGCGACATCATCGTTGGCATCGCGGCCAGCCCCCCCGGCTGGCCAGCCAGCGACTCACCGGTCACGACTGTCACAATGGGCATTCAACCTGAAGCGACGACTTCCGGTTCAAACAATAAAATGCCCATGGAGGCTTGCGTGAATTTTTTTCGCCATCTGCTCATTCTCCCCCTGCTGATCGGCGCCCTCATCGCCCAGGCAGACAACCGACTGAACCTGACGCCGGCACAGCAGGCCGAACTGGAAAAGTTTGCCCCCGGCGTATCGCTCACCCCCGAGCTCGCGGAGAAGCTGCGCGCCATCGCCTACGACCAGAGCCGCAGTCTCGACGACCGCATCGACGCGATGCAGAAAGTGGCCGGCTTCAGCATGGGCGAACCCCTCAAGCGACGCATCTGCATCTGGGATATCGCCGGTCGGGCAGGGCCGATTTATAAAGCCGCCGAAGACCAGCGCACCCGTCTACTGGAATACGGCGTAGATCTTGATATTCAAGCCTACACCAGCGAAAGCGTAGTGGTAGAAGACCTGAAGGCTGGTATCTGCGATGCAGCCCTGATCAGTGGACTGCGCGGTCGCCTTTTCAACAAATACACGGGCACCATTGATTCCATCGGCGGCGTGCCCAGCGACGAGCACATGAGAATCCTGCTGCAGGTCATGGCCAGCCCAAAGTCTGCCGACAAAATGGTGAGTGGCGAGTATGTCATTCTCGGCCTGGCTTCTGCCGGTGGTGCCTATGTGTTCGTCAACGACAGAACCATCAACACCCTGGCCAATGCGGCGGGCAAACGGGTAGCCGTACTCGACTATGACCCGACCCAGGCGGAAATGGTCTCGCAGATCGGCGCCACCCCTGTCGCCTCCGATATCGTTTCTGCCCCCAACAAGTTCAACAACGGCGTCGTCGATGTGCTGGCAGCCCCGCTGGTGGCCTACGAAGTGCTGGAACTGTACAAGGGCATGTCACCGGACGGCGGCATCATCAACTACCCGCTGGCGCAGATCACCATGCAACTGATCGGCCGCAAGGATAAATTCCCCAACGAGGTGGCACAGCTGGTTCGCGAAGAGTTTTTCAACAGCTACCATCTGATCAAGGAACGGCTGGACCAGGAAGCTGCCAAAGTACCGGACCGCTGGTGGATCGAAATCCCGGATACGGACAAACGCGAGTACGAAACCATGATGCAGGAGGCTCGCCTGACCTTGCGCGAAAAGGGCTACTACGATGCCAGCATGCTGACCCTGCAACGCAAGATTCGCTGCAAGCTCAACCCCTCGAAAGGGGAATGTGCGGATCCGGTGGAATGAAAAGCAGCTACGAGCTATAAGCTTCTAGCTGCGACGCGAAGAAAGTGCCTTGGTAACGACATACCTGCTGGCTCCGCGCTGAAATTACTGATAGATAGAGCACAAAAAACCGCGCCCGAAGGGCGCGGTTTTTTGTGCTAGTAGCTGCCTTTAGTGCAAAAACCCGCCCGGCATATCATCCACCGCGCCGAACATATCCACGCGGTTATCACTGAACATATCCATTTCCGGCGCCAGCACCTGTACATAACGATCGAAGTAGAGGAACTGCTTGAGAAGCAGGGCAAATTCGCGAGGGAAACGGATGCCGTGGCCCTCACCGATTTTCACCAGATCCATTAGCAGACGGTTGACCTCCTTGTCGTTGCGGTCGGCCTGCACCAGGGCTGACGGATCAACCTGGCCCAGCGCCCCTTGCAGGCTTTCGATATCCCGCGCCAACGCCTCTACATCTACCTCTTCCCGGGTCATGCCAATGATCGCCATGGCTTCCGCCATCTGGCGAATATCACCCCGGCCAATAGCATCAAAGAATTTGGCCATACCATCCCAGGCTTCGCGACGAATTCGACCCACGATACCGAAGTCAATGAATCCGACTCGACCGTCTTCCAGTAACATCAAATTGCCAGCATGCACATCGGCATGGAAGAAATCACACAACATCAGGCTGGAAAACCAGGTATTCAGCGCGGAGATCAGGGTTTCCGCCGGATCATCAGTATATTGCCTGAGCACATTCATGTCGGTGAGGGGCACCCCGAAAAAGCGCTCCATGGTCAGCACCTTACCAGTGGTGTGGGACATGACCGGATCCGGCGCTACGGCGGAGGTATTGCCGGTGTCACGCAGGAAAGCATTGAACGCCTGGAGATTGTGAGCCTCCTTGATGAAGTCACACTCTTCCAGCATGCCGGCCTGCAATTCTTCAATCACACCGGAGATGGCGGAGCGCGACAGACCCGGCGCCAGCCGCTCGGTAATCCGGGCAGCAAAGTAGAGAAAGTTGAAATCCGTCAGCAGCACATTACGGACACCGGGCCGCTGAACCTTGATCACCACGTCCTGCCCGTTTTTGAGCTTCGCCGCATGAACCTGCGCAATAGACGCACTGGCCAATGGCTTTGGGTCGACCGACTGATAAAGAGACTCCAGCGACGCACCCAGCTCTTTCTCGATGGTTTCGCGAATATAATGAAATGGCAGTGCCGGGGTACGGTCCAGGCAACGCTGAAATTCCTCGACATACTCTTCCGGAAAAATCGACGGCGAACTGGCAATAAACTGCCCCAGCTTGATGTAGGTAGTACCCAGGGATTCAAAGGTCGTACGCAGCAAAGCCGGTACTGGCGGGCGATCCCCGAGCATCCAGTTGAGCCCCTGGCGACCCACCACCCCAAGCGTTTCCAGTATCCGCAAGCCGCCACGGGCGGTATTCATGGCGAGAGAAACACCGCTTCTCTCGCCAGCCAGCCAGGCCTTCATGTCTTTGATGTCAGTATGATCGGTCATAATAAAGTCTTACTTTCCTGGTGGGTGCGCTGCACAACGTAACGTATTCCATCATAAAGCAAATTTATTGTTTGTAATTGCTTGCAGGCTTTTTTGTAATTGCCGCTTGTGCCAATAGACGGACTTTCGTACCTTTGAATCCGCTAATCCGAGAACAATAACAAGGAGCTTTCGAATGGGTTCTCTGACCTTGACAAAAATGCTACGACATTCCCGTCTGGCCCTGGTAGGGGGCGCCATCCTGGCTCTGCAAGGCTGTGGCGTCATCTACAAGACAACCGGGGACGTGCTGATCAGCTTCGGCCGCTCCGAAATGCTTCCCTACATGCTCACGTTTGACGATGTACGCATGGCCTGTGTCACCGGCGAAGCCCAGACCCCGCTGCTGATGGCCTTTGAACGCGTCGGCTCTCATCCCGAGAAGCTGGGTGCCATGGTCTTCACCACCGCCGCCACCTGTGCCGAACAGATCGCCATTGATGCCGAGTTGCGCTACATGCGTGCGGTCAAAGATGGCAACGTGAACGAAGCTCAGGACGCGCGCATCGAGCAGAAGCGCTGGTCTGCCGTCGCAGCGCAGCGACAGTATACCGCCTACCAGAACATGCTCACCGCCTTTGGTGAACAGAAAGAAGGCGAATGCCCCAAGCTGAAAACCGATTTCGACGAGCTGGTGTGGATGATCGGTAATATCTCCGGTGTCCAGGCCCTGCTCAACGATGGTGCCTCCGATGGCGCTGTGGGTGTCCCCCGCGATCTGGCCGCCAAGGTAGAGCGCAACATGAAGTGCCTGGAGAACGACAAATGGTGGGGTGTACCACGCGGTGCCCGTGCTGCTGTCTGGAACCTGCTGCCCATGCTGGCCCCGCCGAATGCCGAGCCCTGGAAAGAACTGGAAGCGTCCGCCAAGGCCGGCTTTGACGGCGGCGTTCGTCTCGGCAGTGCCCTGTATGCAATGAGCGCCTTCAGCAAGGGCGACGACGAACGTATGCGCAAGGCCATTCGTGACTTTGCCGCCAACGACCAAAACCTGGATCCGGAATACGCCATGATGGACGCCATTGCCGGCTTCATTGTCACTGGCATCTCCGACCGGGAATGGACAGAAAATACCGGTAAGCGCACCCCCATTGGTGGTCTCGGTACTTTCTGGGATGACGCCGCCAAGTCTGGACCGGCGATCAATATTGACGATTTGCTGTAAGCCTGTTCGCGGCCCAATCGGGCCGCTTTGAATTAGATTAAGAAGTAACCAGGAGACAAGCCATGCGCTATTTGAAGGCGTTTACCACTGCAGCCACTGCTGCACTTGCATTGACATTCAGCCCTGCTCAGGCCGCCGAAAAACGGTCCATGTGTGTGTTCGATATCATCGGCGCCAACGGTGACATCTATAACATCATGAAGGACTACAAGACCGCCGCTCTCGGCTGGGGCGTGGATCTGGAGCTGAAACCCTATACCGATGAAAAAATTGCTGCTGAGGACCTGAAAGCGGGCCAGTGTGATGCTGCCGTCCTCACCGGTATTCGTGGCCGCCAGTTCAATAACTACACCGGCAGCCTGGATTCAGTCGGCGCGATCCCCTCCTACGATGCCATGCGCACCGTGCTCACCGTACTGGCCAGTGGCAACCCCTCCATCGATGAGAAACTGGTTTCTGGCCCTTACGAAGTGGGCGGCGTAGCGCCCATGGGTGCCGCCTACCTGTTCGTCAAAGATCGCACCATCGATACCGTGGGAGAGCTGTCCGGCAAATCCATCGCGGTACTGGAATACGATAGCGCCCAGGCCACAATGGCTTCCCGGGTAGGTATGTCGCCGGTAATGTCTGATATCACCAACTTCTCCGGTCGTTTCAATAACGGTTCCGTAGACATCTGCTTTGCGCCTATTGCTGCCTACTCCGCTCTGGAACTGTACAAGGGCATGCAGCCGGATGGCGGGATTATTGATTATGTCCTTGGCCAGCTGACTGCCCAGATCCTTCTGAAGAAAGACAAGTTCCCCGATGACTTCGGGCACAAGTCTCGCAAGTACATGCTCGGTCAGTTCGACCGTGCCATGACGGTGATCGAAAACGCCAACAACGAAGTCGACAAGAAATGGTGGATTCGCATCCCCGAGGCCGACAAGCTGCGCTACGACGAGATGCTGCGTGAATCCCGCATCGCCTTGACCAACGACGGCGTGTACAGCAAAGACATGATGTCCCTGCTGCGCAAGGTTCGTTGCAAGGAAGAGCCGTCTCGCGCCGAATGCGTTAATCCGGTCGAGTAAGCAAAATACTGATCAAACGGGGCCTTGGCGGCCCCGTTTTTCCCTAGCAACCTACTTTTGTCGCCCGGCCTCTGTCTGCCGGGTAGTCAAGATGTTTACACTGTCCTGGAACGCGGAAAGAAGGCTTGAGGGCCCGCGGGTGGCCTCCTCCCCGCAATCCACGACGGTATAACAATAACCGGGTGCACAATGGACAAACCTTCTACTATGAAAGTGGCGAACCGTTCCGTCGGTGAATGGTTGTCGTCGCTACCAACCCTGATTCTCCTGCTGCTGACGGTTTTCCTCGCATCAGGGGAAGTGATTCACTCCCAACTACTGAAAATCGGTGAAAATACCTGGGAAGGATACTTCCAGTTACGGGGCGCCGGCATTCTCCAGGAGCCGACCTGTAATCCAGACGCCAATATTGATGAGCAACTGGAAGACGCCATCATCCGAAAGAAACAACAGATGGCGGATGATCCTCTTGCAGGCATGTTT
Source organism: Alcanivorax sp. (assembly GCF_051117345.1). Classification (GTDB taxonomy): domain Bacteria; phylum Pseudomonadota; class Gammaproteobacteria; order Pseudomonadales; family Alcanivoracaceae; genus Alcanivorax. The sequence continues at coordinate 5,249 of NZ_JBNPEC010000047.1, read as the reverse complement.
GGCAGCGAGGTCAACGAAGACGCCCTGCGCAGTTCGCTGGAAGCCTCACAACAGATTTGTCGCGAGAAGTGGGCCACCTACACCATGGTGCAGGAGAAGGTTACGCCCGGCGTTATTGCCTACCGAAATCTGGAAGGCGGCGTGGCCAAGATTGTCACCACCCTGGGTCACTACAAGCGACTACTACTATGTATCCTGGTGATTATCTGTGCCGCCACGGCCACCCTGACACGTCACCATATCTCCCTGCGCCCGGCACAGACCCGCAAGGACCACTTCGTTTCCAGTCTTGGTCAACTGTCCGCCAACGTGATGCTGCTGCTGTCTGCCTGGGTTTATCGTGGTGAGGAAGTCAGCGCCATGGCTGACGGGGTTCAGGTCAACCACTTCTACCTGCACCAGTTCTGGATCGCCGGCTTCGCGTTGCTGTCACTCGCAGCACTCTGGCAGTTAATCAAACCGCCCAAGGATCTGGAAGAAGGTGGTAGCTGGGGCAAGTCCCTGTTGACCATCCCGCTATACAGCTTCATGTGTATCACCGCTGGTATCCAGTTCATCAGCCAGGGCTACTATCACGGTATCAGTGTGTATCTTGGCATGATGATGGAACTGTCTACTCTGTTCCTGAGTCTGGCTCTGTACATCTGGATCGGTATGCTGCTGCGCCAGACCAAGATGGCTCACCTGGTATTTGATGTACTTCGTCCGTGGAAGATGTCCCCGGAACTGATGTGTTTTGTGGTCTTGGCGGTGGCAGCGGTACCCACAGCCTTTACCGGCGCTTCCGGTATCTTCGTTATCGCGGCCGGTGCCACCATCTACAATGAACTGGTTCGCGCCGGTGCCCGCAAGCAGTTGGCGTTGGCTGCAACCGCCATGTCCGGCTCCATGGGTGTGGTGCTGCGTCCCTGTCTGTTGGTAGTGATCATCGCCGCCCTGAACAACTCCGTGACTACGGACGAACTGTTCACCTCCGGTCTGAAGATCTTCGGCCTGTCGCTGCTGTTGTTCTTCATCTACAGCCAGTTTGCCCGCACTGAAGCGGCCCGGATTGCACCGTTCTCCGAAGCCGTACCGGCCAGCATCAAGCGCCTGGTTCCATTGCTGCCCTATGTGATCGTCATGGGTACCGTACTGGTGTTCTTCCGGGACCTGCTGGATACCGAGCTTAACGAGAACTATGCACCGATCATCCTGCCGGTGATGCTGCTCTCCATTCTCATCTACGAGAAACTGAGCAGCAAAACCCTGCATCTGTTCACCGTGGTTCTGGTTCCCCTGCTGTTGTACTCCATGTACAACCTGTGGGGCATCAATGCTGCGCTGGATGCCGGCAATATCCCCACCGGCACCTCTGCAAAGGACTTGGAAGCGCTGTTCTGGGGGCTGTTGTGGCGTAATCTGATTCTCGGTGGTGCGATCTTAATCCACTATTTCATGAAAAAACCGGATATCGACACCCACTACGAGCCCGAACAAGGGGTCGGCGAGAAACTGGAAACGTCGCTGCGCTTTGCCACCAACGAGACTACCGGTCATATTGGTGCCCTGCTGATGCTGATGGCCCTTTCCGTGAGTGTGGGCGGTATCATCGAACGGTCTGGTGTGATGGAACTGTTGCCTGAAACGTTCCCCAGTATCTGGCTGGCCATGACCCTGCTGGTAGTGACCATGGTGATTATCGGCATGATCATGGACCCCTACGGGGCCGTGATTCTGGTGAACGCCACCATCGCCCAGATCGCCTTCGACAACGGCATCGCGCCGCTACACTTCTGGATGATTACCCTGGTGGCCTTCGAGCTGGGTTACCTGTCACCCCCGGTGGCACTAAACCACTTGCTGACCAGACAGGTGGTCGGCGAAGCAGAGGTGGAATCCGCCAAGGTTCACGGTGGCAGCTTCTACCGTCGCTATGAGAAGTTCCTGCTTCCCATCGCGGTGATGCTGACAGCCCTGCTGCTGGTGTCTTATCTGCCACTGCTGTCCGATACGGTGCATGAGTTCATGTTCCAGAAAATCGAGGTTGGCGGCTAAACCTGGCGCTAACTTCACCCCACAAAAAGGAGCCTTCGGGCTCCTTTTTTTTGTCTAACATTTCAGGCTTTCCCTGTCGCCTATCTGCACCTATTGCACTTTGCTATATTCACAAAGTCGCCCCTGAGCCAAAACAACAAGGATAGGTAATATGATGACCAGCCTACGCATCGGACAGCGTACCCCCCGGGAGTGGTTTTCCTCATTGCCTGCCCTGCTTCTCCTGCTAATGACGGTATTCCTCGCCTCAGGGGAAGTGATTCACTCCCAACTACTGAAAATCGGTGAAAACACCTGGGAAAGCTACTTCCAGTTACGCGGTGCAGGTGTGCTCGGTGAGCCATCCTGCAATCCGGATGCAGATCTGGATAGTGAACTGGAAAGCGCCATCGCTCGAAAGAAGCAACGGATGGCTGACGATCCTCTGGCCGGCATGTTTGGCACCGAGATCGACGAAAACGCTCTACGCGTATCTCTCGAAGCTTCCCAGAATATGTGCAGGGAAAAATGGGCTACCTACGAGATGGTCCAGGGAAAAGTCACTCCCGGAGTGATTGCCTTTCGCAATTTTGAAGGTGGGGTTGCCTACGTTGTCAGTACTCTGGGCGATTACAAGCGTCTGTTACTGTGTTTGCTGGTCATCATCTGCGCGGCTACCGCAACACTTACCCGCCACCATATAGCACTGCGCCCAGCCCGCACCCGCAAGGATCATCTGGTTTCGACCCTGGGACAGCTCACCGCCAATGTGCTGCTGCTGATTTCCGCCTGGGTGTACCGCAGTGAAGAAATCAAGGCCATGGCCGATGGCGTCCAGGTTAACCATTTCTATTTACACCAATTCTGGATTGCTGGTTTCGCCCTGCTGACTCTCGCCTCTCTCTGGCAGCTCATCAAACCACCCAGCGATCTGGAAGAAGGCGGTGGCTGGGGTAAGGCCCTGCTGACCATTCCGCTGTATTCCTATATGTGTCTCAGTGCCAGCATTCAGTTCATGTCGCAGGGGTACCTGCATGGCACCAGTGTCTATCTGGGAATGATGATGGAGTTCTCCACCATGTTTCTCAGCCTGGGACTCTACATCTGGGTGGGCATGATGCTGCGCCAGACGAAGATGGTACATCTCGTCTTCGACGTACTGCGCCCCTGGCGCATGTCGCCGGAGTTGATGTGCTTTGTCGTCCTGGCTGTCACTGCCATCCCGACTGCCTACACCGGCGCATCCGGTATTTTCATCATCGCCGCTGGCGCCACGATCTATCATGAACTGGTCCGTGCTGGCGCCCGCAAGCAGCTTGCGCTTGCCGGGGCCGCCATGTCCGGTTCCATGGGTGTGGTACTGCGCCCCTGCTTGTTGGTAGTGATCATTGCAGCATTGAATAACAGCGTCACCACTGATGAACTGTTCACTTCCGGTATCAAGGTATTCGGCCTGTCGCTGCTGTTATTCTTCATCTATAGTCAGTTTGCCCGTACCGAACCGGCCCGCATCGCCCCCTTCTCACAAGCCATGCCCGCCAGCATGAAGCGGCTTTTCCCGCTTTTGCCCTATATCATCATCATTGGCACCGTAATTGTCGGTTTCAGAGACATTCTCGGCACCGAGCTCAACGAAAACTACGCCCCGATTATCCTGCCGGTGATCATGCTGGCAATCTTGATATACGAGAAATTCAGCCGCTATTTTCTTCACTTGTGTGCACTTGCCCTGGTGGCGCTACTGCTCCATTCAAGCTACGACACCTGGATGCTCGCCAAGGCGCTGGAAGCCGGCAACATTCCTACCGGCACCTCCGCCAATCAGCTTTCAGATACCGTCACCGGCCTGTTCTGGCGCAACCTGATACTGGCAGCCAGTTTGCTGATTCATTATCTAATCAGACCCACCGGGATAACATCAGATTTGCCCGCTGAAGAAGACGGTGTTGGCACCACTCTGGAAAGCTCTCTGCGCTTCTCTACCAATGAGACCACGGGTCACATTGGTGCCCTGTTAATGCTGATGGCCCTGACGGTCAGCATGGGCGGTTTGCTGGAGCGTTCCGGGGTGATGGAGGCCTTGCCGGAAACCTTCGACAGTATCTGGCTGGCCATGACCCTGCTGGTGGTAACCATGGTAATCATCGGCATGATCATGGATCCCTTTGGTGCCGTGATTCTTGTCAATGCCACTATTGCGCAGGTGGCATTCGATAACGGGATCGCGCCACTGCATTTCTGGATGATCAGCCTGGTGGCCTTTGAACTGGGCTACCTATCTCCCCCTGTGGCACTGAACCATCTGCTGACACGGCAAGTGGTTGGCGATGACGAGGTGGAAAGTGCCAGGGTTCATAACGGCTCCTTTTATCGCCGCTATGAGAAATACCTGCTACCCATCGCGGTCATGCTCACTGCATTGCTACTGGTCTCCTATGTGCCGCTGATGTCCGATTCGGTGCATGAGTACATGTTCCAGAAGATTGAGTTTGCCGGCTAAGGCCAACCACACACAAGAAAGGAGCCCTCGGGCTCCTTTCTTGTCTGTTACCCCCAGCGTCATGACACGTAATTCACCGATACGCCCGGCCTGATCCGATACCAGTTTCCTATCGTCGACAGATAGCTGATACTGTAAAGTACCCGTATAAATCAGGGAGATGGCTGATGAACAAAACGCAGGAGACCCGCACTCCACGGGAAACCGAACCCTTGCCGAAAACGGTTAAACCCGCCCTGCTGTTCCTGCTGTTCCTGGCAGGCGTGGTCGCCACCATGGCGATTGCCGCCTATGCCGTCGACAGAAAGATTTACGGATAAATCCTATGGCAACGGCAATGGACAATCGTCGCTTCCCTCGCACCTCGCGTGAAGAAAACCTGGCGCTAACCCTGCTGCCCAGCCAGTCAGGGTCGCTGGATCCCGCTGATCGTCTGTATCTGACCACACACGATGTCTCGCTGGCCGGCATCAGCATTGAGCTGCCAGCACCGATCAAACCCAATACCGATGTGGAGCTATGGGTGGCCCTGCTCGAAGAGCACGGCACTTACCATCTTTACGGCACCGTCGCCTGGTGTGCGGCTCCGGAAGGCCAGCTCCTGGCAGGTATTGCTCTGGATCTGGAACGGGCGGATGGCCGACTGTGGGCTGCCCACTTCGATGCCGACGGTTTGTTCAGTGACTGAATGGCTGGTTCCACTGGGCAGTCGGTAACAGCAGGTGCGCGCCAC
>NZ_JBNPEC010000262.1:0-3762 GCF_051117345.1 Alcanivorax sp. | reverse complement strand
CAGGACGAAAGCGCCGGAAAACCAAGGCGGGCAACACCGTTCCCCGCCGCCAACTGCAGGGCCTCCGGTTAACAGGAGTGCAGCAACTGATCCGACGGTTTATCGCGTCCAGACACCGGGCCGAGACAATGAATCACATGAGCGTTGGGCAGGCTGTGACCGCTGGAGATCACCGCCTCGCCCGGACGAATGGGGCCCATAGGGATACATTCCTGCTCCAGCCCCGGCCCGGCAGCCCGGTGAATCGCCCCGGCCACTCCGCCGCCAATCCGCAACTCGGCGTTGGCCGCGTTGACGATGGCATCCAGGTCCGGCTGGTTGGCGATGTCGCCTTGTACGGTCTCTATCGTCACAGAGTCGAAGTGTCGTGAGGTCATGATTTCCCTCCCTTTTCAGATTGCTGTAGGAACGGAACGTAGCGCAGTAACGCACGTAGTTCCGTGCGACCCCTAAGGGTGATCGAAGCGAATAATCCCTCTTGCAGAGGCGAATCCGAGCCTTGGCGAGGAAACAGGCGGCGCGGCACTTCCGAATCACACTGGAGAGGCCTCGAACTCCTGATTTCCTTACGGACGATTTTCACGCTGACGCGTGGTTCGCCCCTCAAGCGGGGCTCCTACAGAAACCCTTAAAGACTGTGAATTTCTTTCTCGCTCAAGGGCCGGTATTCACCGGGAGCCAGTGCCGCATCCAGCGCGATCTGGCCGATCTGCTCCCGATGCAGGGCCACCACCTTGTTGCCCCGCGCCGCCAGCATCCGTTTTACCTGATGATAACGCCCTTCCCGGATAGTCAGCAGCAACTGGTCCGTATCGACCCGTTCCGCATCTGCCGGCAAGGTGGGAGACGCTTCACCGCGCAGCAGAATGCCGTCGCGCAAGGCCTGCAAGTCTTCGTCGCTGACCGGGTCCGCGCAGGTCACACGGTAACGTTTGTCGCAATGGTGATTCGGTGAGGTGAGCCGGTGGGACCATTGACCATCCGTGGTCAACAGCACCAGGCCGGTGGTGTCCCGGTCCAGACGGCCGGCCGGGTGCAGGTCCTGGCGCAGCGCCACAGGTAGCAGGTCCAGTACGGTGCGATGCTCCGGATCATCCGTGGAACACACCACCCCCACCGGCTTGTGCAGCATCAGATAACGGTGGCCCGTCAATTGCACCGGTTCACCATGCAGCCAGACGCCCTGGCCGTCCCGCAGTTGCAGGTTGGCTTTCGGACGCGCTTCACCCTCCACGGTGACTGCACCGCGGCTGATCAGTTGCTTGGCCTCCTTACGAGTCAGGCCGGCACTGTGGGCGAGAAAATAGTCCAGACGCATGGGCAAAACCGTTAACGGGAAAACCGCCATGATAACCGACATAAGGTGTCTGGAGTGCAGGGCCATCGCTGGTATCATAGCGGCCCGATTTCACCCCCCAGCTTTTCCGGAGCCCTATGAGTAAGCTCAACCCCCGCCAGCAGGAAGCCGTGCACTATGGCGATGGCCCGTTGCTGGTTCTGGCCGGGGCGGGTTCCGGGAAGACCAGCGTGATCACCCGCAAGATCGCCTGGCTGATCCAGGAAAGGGGCATGTCGGCCCGGCATATCGCCGCGGTGACCTTCACCAACAAGGCCGCCCGGGAAATGAAGGAGCGGGTGCAGTCGCTGGTCAGCCGGGACCTGACCCGGGGGCTGATCGTCTCCACCTTCCACAATCTGGGCCTGCGCATTCTCAAGTCGGAACTGAAAGCCTGCGGCCTGCGTAACGGCTTTTCCATTCTCGACGGCGCCGACAGCAAGGAGATCCTCAAGGAAATCCTGCGCCAGGGGGAATCGGAACGGGACCTGGACGCGGTGGACGTGATCCACAAGCGCATTTCTGACTGGAAGAACGCCCTGGTGCTGCCGGAAGAAGCGGTAAGCACCGCCGACACCGACGAAGCTCTGCGTGCCGCCATGGCCTACGGTGGCTATGACCGCATGCTGCGGGTGTGTAATGCCGTCGATTTCGATGACCTGATCCTGATGCCGGCGCGCATGTTCCGCGAGCAGCCGCGCATTCTGGAAAAGTGGCGCAACCGCATCCAGTACCTGCTGGTGGACGAATATCAGGACACCAACGGCGCCCAGTACGAAATGGTGAAAATGCTCACCCTGCCGGAAGGCAAGTTCACCGTGGTGGGCGATGATGATCAGTCCATCTACGCCTGGCGCGGTGCCCGCCCGGAAAATCTGGCGCAGCTGCAGCAGGACTGGCCCACCCTGAAAGTGGTGAAGCTGGAGCAGAATTACCGTTCCACCGGACGCATCCTGAAAGCCGCCAACACCGTCATCGCCAACAACCCCCACGAATTTGAAAAGAGCCTGTGGTCCGACTATGGCTATGGCGAGCCGATTCGTTTTTCTGCCCTACGCGATGAAGAAGCGGAAACCGAATGGATCGCCAGCGACATCTTTCACCGCCGCCTGCAACAGGGCCTGAAATGGAAAGACTTTGCGGTGTTGTATCGAGGTAATTTCCAGTCACGGATTCTGGAAATGAAACTGCAGAGCCTGTCGATTCCCTACAAGGTGTCCGGCGGAAAAAGTTTCTTTTCGCGCAGCGAGATCAAGGATCTGATGTGCTACCTGCGCCTGCTGGTGAACCCGGACGACGACAACGCCTTCCTGCGCATCATCAACACCCCGCGCCGGGAGATCGGCCCCGCCACCCTGGAAAAACTCGCCACCTGGGCCCTGAAACGCGAACAGGGCCTCTACCATGTCTGTGACGATATTGCCCTCAGCGAAGTCATGAATCCCAAGGCCGCCGAGAAGCTGCAGAAGTTCAAAGCCTGGCTGGATGCCAAGCGCCAGTTCTGTTTCGGCCACAACAGCCTGCAGGCAGTGACCGAACTGATCTCCGACATGGATTATGAAGGCTGGCTGATGCAGAACGCCTCGAGCCCGCGCATCGGCGAAAAAAATATCGAGAATATCTGGCAGCTGGTGCGCAGCATCGAACGCATGCTGGAAAAACAGGAAGACGAAGAAGACGGCGCCAGCGACCTGGAGGCGGTGATCAAAAAACTGGTGTTGCTGGATATGCTCGAACAACAACAGGAAGAGGACGACTCCGACCGGGTACAACTGATGACCCTGCACGCTTCCAAGGGGCTGGAATTCCCCCACGTCTACATGATGGGCGTGGAAGAAGAATTCCTCCCCCACCGCACCAGCATCGAGGAAGACAACATCGTCGAGGAACGCCGCCTCATGTACGTGGGCATCACCCGCGCCCGGGAAACCCTGGCCATGACCCAGGCGCTGACCCGCAAACAGTACGGCGAAAAAATTGACACCACCGCCAGCCGCTTCGTGGACGAAATGCCCCAGGACGATATCGACTTTCTGGGCATCGGCATGATTAAAGACGAAGCAAAGGAAACGGCAGTGGCGGAAGCCAGCATTGCCAATCTTCGAGCATTGCTGGACTAGCCATTTTTTTGGAAAAACCTGAAAATAAAAAATTATTGGGCTTTCTGTAAAAAATCTTAACAAATGAAAGGTGCCTGGGCGAACAAGAAAAAGAATAAGCACAGCCCCGTAACAATTTACCCATGATGGGCACCTTGTATTATTCTTCTCTCTCTCAATTCTTATAAAACCCGTAAAAAAACAAAAAGGCTTTCATTATCATTCCACAGCGTGCTCATATTTATTTGAGCATGCACCCATTGATCCCCAATAACAATTCACTACGACCAGAACCAAGCATATAAGACATAGGAAAGGGATGCGCTA
>NZ_JBNPEC010000028.1:0-19542 GCF_051117345.1 Alcanivorax sp. | reverse complement strand
TGGGGGTTCCGGTTAGCTCGCGCTGTCGCAGGTCGCTGGGGTTGTCTTCTCCTTCATCCCCCTGGTGAAGCATGACCAGGCGACGCAGATGCTGCATTTCGTCCACGGACGGGTGGCTGAACATGATGCCGATTTCCAGGCCCTGCTGGCGTTTCACTGTGCCGGGCAGGGTCAGATGAATGTCCGAGTCTTCCAGGGTGATAGTCAAGGTGACCGGCGAGGCATCAGGCAGGGCCAGCGGGTGGCTGCTGTGAACCTGGGCGCCCATGACGGACAGGTCCGCCAGTTCTACCGCAACGGTATCCTGCTGAAAGGTCAGTGTGGCTTCGCCATCAAAGGCAACGCGGTTGGCCCGGCGCCGTTCATTCATGTTGTTTGTCCTTGTTGATCCCCGCACCCCGGCGACGCTCCTGCTGCCGGGGTGACCCTCTCTTGTCTTATACCTCGATACGCTTGTACTTCATGCGCTTGGGCTGCAGGGCGTCGTCACCCAGTTGCTTGCGCTTGAACTCCTCGTACTCGGTATAGGAGCCTTCAAACCATTCTACCCTTGCATCCCCTTCGAAGGAGAGGATGTGGGTGGCCACCCGATCCAGGAACCAGCGATCGTGCGAAATCACGATGGCGCAGCCGGGGAAGGCCAGCAGGGCCTCTTCCAGGGCCCGCAGGGTTTCCACATCCAGGTCGTTGGTAGGCTCATCGAGCAGCAGCACATTGGCGCCCTGCTTGAGCAGTTTGGCAAGGTGAAGACGGTTTCGTTCCCCACCGGACAGATCGCCGACCCGTTTCTGCTGATCGCCACCCTTGAAGTTGAAGCGGCCCAGGTAGGCGCGGCTGGGGACTTCGTAGTTGCCGATCTTGAGGATGTCGTTGCCCTCGGAGACTTCTTCCCAGACGGTTTTCTTGCCGTCCAGGTCTTCCCGGCTCTGGTCCACGTAGGCCATCTGCACGGTGTCGCCGGTGACGATTTCACCGTTATCCGGGGTTTCCTGGCCCGCCAGCATGCGGAACAGGGTGGTTTTACCGGCACCGTTGGGGCCGATAATGCCGACAATGGCACCACGGGGAATCTGGAAGCTCAGGTCTTCGTAGAGCAGTTTGTGGTCGAACTGCTTGCCCACATTGTGTAGCTCGAAAACCTGCTCACCGAGACGGTCACCCGGTGGGATATAGAGTTCCTGGGTTTCGTTACGTTTCTGGAACTCCTGGCTGGCCAGCTCTTCGAACGCGCTCACCCGGGCCTTGTTCTTGCTGCGACGCCCTTTGGGGTTCTGGCGCACCCACTCCAGTTCCTTTTCCACGGTCTTGCGGTGGGCGGATTCGGATTTGGCTTCTTGCTCCAGACGCTTCTCTTTCTGTTCCAGCCAGGAGGAGTAGTTGCCTTTCCAGGGGATGCCTTCGCCGCGGTCCAGCTCCAGAATCCATTCGCAGGAGTTGTCCAGGAAGTAGCGGTCGTGAGTCACCGCCACCACGGTACCGGGGAACTCGTGCAGGAAGCGCTCCAGCCAGGCCACGGATTCTGCGTCCAGGTGGTTGGTGGGCTCATCCAGCAGCAGCATGTCCGGGGCGCTCATGATCAGGCGGCACAGGGCCACCCGGCGGCGCTCACCACCGGACAGGTGCTCGACGCTGGCGTCCCAGGGCGGCAGACGCAGGGCGTCGGCGGCGATTTCCAGCTTGCGCTCCAGGTTATGGGCATCGCTGGTTTCGATGATGGCTTCCAGCTTGGCCTGCTCGGCGGCCAGCTTGTCGAAATCCGCATCCTCTTCCGCATAGGCGGCATAGACTTCGTCGAGGCGCTGCTGGGCGCTGAGGATCTCGGACAGGGCTTCTTCGACGATTTCGCGGACATTCTTGCTCGGGTCCAGCTCCGGCTCCTGGGGCAGGTAGCCGATATTGGTGCCCGGCTGCGGCCGTGCTTCACCCAGATAGTCCTTGTCGACCCCGGCCATGATGCGCAGCAGGGTGGATTTACCCGAGCCGTTCAGGCCCAGCACACCGATCTTGGCGCCGGGGAAGAAGGACAGGGAAATGTCTTTGAGAATGTGCTTTTTCGGCGGGACAACCTTGCCCACCTTGTCCATGGTGAAGATGTACTGGCTCATAAACTCCGACCGCAGTGTCATTGAGTGTACGGGGCCCGCAGGGCCCCGTCGGAATGGCGCCTAAGCTAACGGAAAGCGGCGCCGAGTGAAAGGCTGTGGGCCCCGGAGGATCAGGAGATGGGCAGTTGCAGGCTCCCTAGTGCGGGGAGCTGCCAATGCCGCTGCCGAGCAGGATCCGGATGATATCCTGCTGCTTGTTTACCCCGAGTTTGTGGAAGATGCCTTTCAGTTGGCTGCGTACGGTGGCCAGACTGACACCTTTCTGGTTACTGATTTCCTTGAGATCAAGACCGTTGGTGAGGGCGATGGCGATGCCGGCTTCCTTGCGGCTCAGGCCAAATGTCTGGATCAGTTGTTCCTCGGAGGCATTGAAGGCGGCGCCGGGGTCTGACAGATAAAGTACCACCAGCCCGGGTTCCGCCGGGCCAAATTGCGAGTGCGGCGCCTCGTGGCAGGGTACGCCAATCAGGGTAAGAGGATGGCTCCGGTCCGGATGGCGCAAACCCACCGCCTGGTCCTGTGGCCAGGGGGCGTGGTTGAGGGGCTCGCGCAGGCGTAGCAGCATTTCCTGGAGCTTCAGGTCGTCCTCCGGGTAATAGGCCTTGAATCCCTGCTGGGTCTGCACCAGGGCGGGATGGGTCTCCAGCAGCAGGGTGGCCAGGTCATTGCAATAGCGGATGCGGTTGTCATTGTCGACGATAACCGTGCCCAGCATGACTTTGGACAGGGCGTACTGGAGCGTTTGTGCCCGGCTTTCCTGAAGATGCAGCTGACGCTGGATCAGCAAGGCCCGCTGAAAATGGGGGGCCAGCTGATTCAGCAGCTGCAGTTCTCTTTCACCAAAGGGTTCCGCCTTGAAGGAGCGGTGAACACCAATGCCCACATGCCAGTGGTCATCGTTGAAAAAGCTGATGGCGGCCACGTAGCCCAGATCGTTGGGTTTTGCGATCAGGCGGTAGTAGAGCGGGTGAGCCAGCCGGGCTTCATCATGCCGACAGACCAGGCCGGCCTTGCCGATGGGGCGCTGGCTCTGGATCTGATAGATGGGATCATATTTGGCCATGCCCAGCCGGTAGGATAGCTCGGCGACTTTGGGTAGCCCGTAACAGGCCATCATGTAGCGGGTATTCTGGTGGTAGTCCTCCACATGGATACCCCCGGACTTGGCATCCAGGCGCCGGCATAGCTCGGTGATGACCACCTTCCAGTGCTCGGGGCGGTATGAGGCTTCGTATATGTCCCCGATAAACTGAAGAATCTCGTCCGCGGCGCCCTCTGTCGTACTCTCTCTCGCTCTTTCCATGACCTTCCCCGCGGCACGGCAGTCACTCGACATACACCAGGAACCGCTTCCCTTCCGACTTATTATCAGTACTTCCCCTGATAACCAGTTTAGGCAGGCTCTCCGGCCACTGGCAATAAATGTGACGCAGGTCTCAGAGATGGGCGATCAGAGAGCCTGAGCCCAGGCCGGGCAAATGAGAGCAGGTCATGGAGAAATGAAAGGCCTTCATGTGCCAAGCCGGCGGCTTTTGGGTAGAATACGCGCCCCAACCCATCTCTTTGCATGCTGACAGGTAGCCCATGTTCCCGAAATCCATGTCCATCGCCGAGTTCGATCCGGAAATCCAGGCGGCCATCGAGGCCGAGGAAGTTCGCCAGGAAGAGCATATCGAGCTGATTGCCTCTGAAAACTACGCGTCTCCACGGGTCATGGAAGCCCAGGGGTCCGTGCTGACCAACAAATACGCGGAAGGCTACCCGGGCAAGCGCTATTACGGCGGTTGCGAGAATGTGGACGTGGTCGAGCAGCTGGCCATCGACCGGGCCTGTGAGCTGTTTGGTGCCGATTGGGCCAACGTGCAGCCGCATTCCGGTTCCCAGGCCAACGGTGCGGTCTACATGGCCATGCTGCAGCCGGGCGACACCGTGCTGGGCATGAGCCTAGACGCCGGCGGTCACCTGACCCACGGTGCCAAGCCCAACTTCTCCGGCAAGACCTACAACGCGGTGCAGTACGGCCTGAACAACGACACCGGTCTGATCGACTACGACCAGGTAGATGCCCTGGCCCGTGAGCACAAGCCGAAAATGATCGTGGCCGGTTTCTCTGCCTATTCCCAGGTGGTCGACTGGCAGCGTTTCCGTGACATCGCCGACGAAGTGGGTGCCATCCTGCTGGTGGACATGGCCCACGTGGCCGGTCTGGTTGCCGCGGGTGTTTACCCGAGCCCGGTGGGCATTGCTGACATCACCACCACTACTACCCACAAGACGCTGGGCGGTCCCCGTGGCGGCCTGATCATGGGCAAGGCCAACGAAGCGATTCAGAAGAAGATTAACTCTGCGGTATTCCCCGGTGGCCAGGGTGGCCCGCTGGAGCACGTGATTGCCGCCAAGGCGATCTGCTTCAAGGAAGCCATGCAGGCGGATTTCAAAGGCTACCAGCAGCAGGTAGTGAAGAACGCCCAGGCCATGGCCAGCGTGTTCATCGAGCGTGGCTTCGATGTGGTTTCCAACGGCACCGAAAACCACCTGTTCCTGCTCAGCCTGATCAAGCAGGACATCACCGGTAAAGATGCGGATGCCGCCCTGGGCAGCGCCAACATCACCGTGAACAAGAACGCTGTCCCCAACGACCCGCGCTCCCCGTTCGTCACCTCCGGCCTGCGCATCGGCTCCCCCTCCATCACCCGTCGCGGTTTCAATGAAGCCGACGCGTCGGCCCTGGCCGGCTGGATCTGCGACATCCTCGACAACATGGGCGATGAGTCTGTGATTGAGACGGTGAAGGGGAAAGTGAAAGAGATTTGTGCGCGGTTGCCGGTGTACGAGAGATAAAATTAATAATGAATAATGAATAATTAATAACGGGAGTCATGGATGACGACCAGAAGTGCAGCGCGGGAGAAATCCCGCGTTTTTGCTTTGCGGGTGGTGAAAAGTTACCGTTTTCTGCAAAGTGAAAGAAAGGAGTATGTGCTCAGTAAACAGCTACTGCGCAGTGGAACTGCCATCGGTGCTCTGGTCAGGGAAGCTGAATATGCTGAAAGCAGAGCTGACTTTGTGCATAAGCTACACATTGCGCTGAAAGAAGCCAGTGAGACAGATTACTGGATAGACTTGCTGTGTGACTCTGGATATTTTAATCCGGAAGCTGGGTCTTCTTTGCAAGCCGATGCCGAAGAGCTGATCAGGCTTTTAACGGCAATCATCAAAACCACCAAAACACGCAGTTAATGGTTTTTAGCTATTAACTATTAATTATTAACTATTAATTGGGGTCCCCATGTATTGCCCGTTTTGTTCGGCCCAAGACACCAAAGTGATCGACTCGCGTCTGGTCGCGGATGGCGGGCAGGTGCGTCGTCGGCGTGAGTGCCTTAGCTGCAATGAACGGTTTACTACCTTTGAAACCGCCGAGCTGGTGATGCCGCGGTTGGTGAAATCCGATGGTACCCGTCAGCCCTTTGATGAAGCCAAGTTGCGGGCCGGCATGTTGCGGGCGCTGGAGAAGCGGCCGGTGAGCATGGAGGATCTGGAGGCAGCGATCAGTCGTGTCTGCCACCGCTTGCGGGCTACCGGGGAGCGTGAGTTGCCGGCCCGGGAGCTGGGCGAGTTCGTGATGGAAGAGTTGCAGCAACTGGACGATGTGGCCTATGTGCGCTTCGCGTCCGTGTATCGCAGCTTCCAGGATATTTCCGAGTTTTCTGCGGAAGTGGATCGCCTGCGCGGAAAAAGCGACAAGAAAAACGATTAATCGGCTAGCTCTCTAGTCAGATTGAGCATAAAAGCCACCGGTCACAGGATTGTGACCGGTGGCTTTTTTCGTTGTGTTGCAAAGGAAGGTTCAGCTGCCGTGCAGCCACTGGGCAAGCAGCAGATACAGGGGGATGCCTGCCAGCACATTGAACGGAAAGGTGATGCCCAGTGAGGCCGCCATGGATAGGGTGGCATTGGCCTGGGGCAGGGCCACGCGCATGGCAGCGGGCACGGCGATGTAGGAGGCGCTGGCTCCCAGTACGGCCAGCAGGGTGATGCCGCCCACCGACAGGCCCAGTCCCTGGCCCAGTAGGGCGCCCAGTCCGCCCGCCAGCAGTGGCATGAAGACGCCGAAGGCGGTCAGGAACGGGCCGTCCTGCTTGAGGGCGCCTAGCTGTTCCGTGGTAATCAATCCCATCTTCAGCAGGAACAACGCCAGGGCGCCCTGGAACAGGTCCATGAAGAACGGGGAAATCTTGGTTAGGCTGTCGCCGGCGAAGGCACCGATCAGCAGGCCGCCCACCATCAACACGATACCCGGGCTGAGCAGGGTTTCATGGGCCAGCTGGCGGCTGGCCAGGCCGGCGGACAGGCCCTTTGCCATTACCAGGCCGACAATGATGGCGGGAATCTCCAGCAGCACCACAAACAGCGGAAAATAAGGTTCGTAGGCCACGCCAGCGGCATCCAGCACGGCCACGGCGACCGCATAGGTGGCCACACTCACGCTGCCATAGTGGGCGGCAATGGCAGACGCGTTGACTCTGCTCAGCCCTCCCACATAGCGCAGCAGCGGGAAGGCCAGTAGCGGCAGAACCACGCCGAAGCCCACTACCAGCAAAGACTCCCGGACAATCTGCAGGCTGGCATGTTCCGCCAGGGCGGCGCCGCCTTTCAGGCCGATGGCCAGCAGTAGAAACAGGGTCAGGCTCTGATAAAGGCCGCCGGGGAAAGGAAGGCGAACCTTTAATGCGCCGGCCGCCAGCCCCAGGAGGAAGAAAAGCACGACCGCATCAAGCTGCATAGCTGTCCCCGCCTCGCTGGGCGTCAGGGGTGGCGACCGGGTTGCGCCCGGCCAGCCAGGCCAGAGGCAGCAAGGCGGTGCCGATCACTGCCAGAGCAATGCCGGCGTGCCCGTTGGCATTAAGGGCTGCGGCCAGGCCGAGATTGATCAGGGCAACGAGGAGAATGAAAAGACGCTGTCGAGTGTGCTGTGCCATGGGACCTCCGGGAGTGAAAACGGGGCCATTATCCGAGAGAGAAGTATTAGATAAAAATAGATACTATCTAGGTTATGTATAGATAAAGGTCTAATCATGAGCCGATTACATGCCCGGGTGGGTACCCTCAGACAACTGGAAATCCTGCTGGCGGTGCACGAGGCGGGTACCGTGACCGGGGCGGCGGAAAGGCTGCACCTGACACAGCCCACGGTATCCATGCAGCTGCGCAAACTGGTGGATGCCATGGGAATGCCGCTCTACCAGCAACAAGGCCGCAAATTACGCTTTACCGATGCCGGCCTGGCGGCGGTGGCCAGTGCCCGCCGGGTTATGGAGGAGTTCGAGCATCTGGACATGACCCTGGCGGACCTGCGCGGACTCAAAGCCGGCACCCTGCGCCTGGCGGTGGTCACTACGGCCAAGTACTTCGTGCCCCATCTGCTGGGACCCTTCTGTGCCAAGTATCCCGGCGTGGACGTGTCTTTCCATGTGGGCAACCGTGAGCAGATTATTGAGCGTCTGGAGCAGGGGCTGGATGATTTCTGCGTCTTCAGTCATGTGCCCGGCGGTCGCCCGCTGATCTCCAGTGCCTTCCTGGATAATCCGCTGGTGGCCATTGCCGCCGAACACCACCCTCTGTCCCGCCGCGCCCATCTGACCCTGGATGACATTGCCAACGAGCCTTTCCTGATGCGTGAACCTGGCTCCGGCACCCGCCATGCCATCGAGCATTATCTGCAGCAGCAGGGCAAACAGCTGAATGTGAAGATGACGGTGGAAAGCAATGAGGCTATCCGGCATTCGGTGATGGCCGGGCTGGGCATTTCTATCCTGTCGGCCCATACCCTCAACCTGGGGGGCTGGGTGGGACTGTCGCCATTGAAGGTGGCGGGCCTTCCCATTGTCACCCAATGGCACCTGGTGAGACCTGCCGGGAAGAAACTCTCTATTGTGGCGCAGGCGTTCCAGCAGTTCATGGCTAACGAGGGCAGAGCGGTGCTGGCAGATTTTGTGGAGGATGCAGGTCGCTTTGTTGCGGCACCGGAGGCCTGCATCCAGTAGAATGCCTGCCATGTTTACGCGTCTGGATCATCAATACATGGCCCGCGCTCTGCAGCTGGCAGAGCAGGGGCTGTACACCACCGACCCCAACCCCCGGGTGGGGTGCGTGCTGGTGCGCGACGGCGAGATTGTCGGGGAAGGGTTTCATGCCCGTGCCGGCGAGCCCCATGCCGAACGTCATGCCCTGGCAGCAGCCGGTGAGCGGGCCCGTGGGGCCACTGCCTATGTGACTCTGGAGCCCTGTTCCCACACCGGTCGTACCGGGCCCTGCGCGGATGCGCTGGTGGCCGCGGGAGTGACCAGGGTGATCGCCGCCATGGAAGACCCGAATCCCCAGGTGGCCGGTAATGGCATGCAAACGCTAACGGCGGGGGGCATCGACACAGTCACCGGTTTGCTGGAAGCGGAAGCGCGGGCGCTGAATCCGGGCTTTATCTCGCGCATGACACGCCAGCGGCCCTACTTGCGCATCAAGATTGCCGCCAGTGTGGATGGTCGCACGGCCATGGCCAGTGGCGAGTCCCAGTGGATTACCGGTCCCGCGGCTCGCGAGGATGTGCAGCGCCTGCGCGCCCGCAGTTCTGCGGTGATTACCGGTGTCGGCACGGTGCTGGCGGACCGGCCATCCTACACGGTTCGTCCGCAGCAGTGGGCCCTGGCCGACTATCAGCAACACTCGGGGGGCAGTGACCGCGTGCGCCAGCCCCTGCGGGTGATTCTGGATCGTACCCTGCAAACCCCGCCGGATGTGCCGGTAGTCAGCGCACCGGGTCATTGCCTGCTGGTGGCCGGCGAGCAGCATCCGGGACGGCAGAAAGCCCTGGAATCCGCCGGGGCCGAGGTGATGCTGTTACCCGCCTCCGGGTCCGGGATCGACCTGCAACAGTTACTGATCGAACTGAACCGGCGCGAATGCAACGAAGTACTGGTAGAATGTGGCGCCACGCTGGCCGGGGCCTTCGTTCGCGAGGGGCTGTTCGACGAGTTGATCGTCTATATGGCGCCGGCCCTGCTGGGCTCATCGGCCCGCCCGCTGCTGGGTTTGCCGCAACTGGCCAGTATGAGCGAGAAGGTCTCGCTGAAGTGGCAGGACGTGCGGCAGATCGGTGATGACCTGCGGCTGACGCTGGTTCCGGCGTGATGGAATTTCGCCGTAGGAGCGGCGCTTGAGCCGCGAAGCGCTTCGGCAAAGCTCCCGCAGTTGGCTTCGCGGCTCAAGCGCCGCTCCTACAGCCTGAAATAACGAGGTTTTCCATGTTTACCGGCATTATTGAAGCCATGGGCCAGGTCGCGGCCATGACCCCGAAGGGGGGCGACGTGACCTTGCTGATCAAGAGCGATGCGCTGGATTTTTCCGATGTGCAGTTGGGAGACTCCATTGCCGTCAACGGCGTCTGCCTGACCGCCACGGCCCTGCCCGGCGGTGCTTTCGAGGCGGATGTGTCCGGGGAGACCCTGTCGCTGACCTCCCTCAAGCAGATCGCCGTGGGCAGCCAGGTGAACCTGGAAAAGGCCCTGACACCGACTACCCGGCTGGGCGGTCATCTGGTCAGTGGTCACGTGGATGGCCTGGGCAAGATCGTGCAGATGAAGCAGGATGCCCGCTCGGTACGCATCGATATCGAAGCGCCGGCGGAGCTGGCCCGCTACATCGCCCACAAGGGCTCTATTACCGTGGATGGCATCAGCCTGACAGTGAATAACGTGGACGGTGCGGTATTCTCCCTGAACATTATCCCCCACACCCAGGATGTCACCACCATCGGTCAATGGAAGGTGGGGACGCCAGTGAACCTGGAAGTTGATATCATAGCCCGCTATCTGGAGCGCCTGTTGCTGGGCGACAAGGCCGCCGAGCCGAATGCGGAAGGTATTTCCATGGCATTCCTGGCCGAAAACGGGTTTTTGAAGGGCAGCTGACGCTGCCAGAAACAGGCTGCAAGCGACAAGCTTCAACGCGATGAAAGCGAGTTGCCATCAATTGCAGGCTTGAGTACGCGAATATCGTGTACCGAAAGACAGGGTTTGCACTGGTTTTCCTTGTAGCTTGCAGCTTGCAGCTCATCACCGGTGAAAAATGCAGAGGAAGCACTCGTTGCTTCCACGCTAAATAGGTCGAGTACCACTATGCAGCTCAACAGTATTGAAGAACTGATCGAAGATATTCGCCAGGGCAAGATGGTTGTCCTGATGGATGATGAAGACCGGGAAAACGAAGGCGATCTGGTGATGGCCGCCGAGCATGTCACCGCCGAGGCCATCAATTTCATGGCCCGCTACGGCCGTGGTCTGATCTGCATGCCCATGTCCCGGGAGCGCTGCGAGCTGCTGGAGTTGCCGTTGATGGTACAGAGCAACGGCAGTGGGTTCGGTACCAAGTTCACTGTGTCCATCGAGGCCCGTGAAGGGGTGACCACCGGGATCTCTGCTGCGGATCGTGCCCGCACCGTGCAGGCCGCTGTTGCCCGTAATGCCCGCGCCTATGACATCGTCCAGCCTGGCCACATTTTCCCGTTGATGGCCGAGCCCGGTGGCGTGCTGCGTCGCGCCGGTCATACCGAGGCCTCCTGCGATCTGGCCATGCTGGCCGGTTGCGAGCCTGCCGGGGTGATCTGTGAGGTGATGAACGACGATGGCTCCATGGCCCGTCGGGAAGACCTGGAAGTGTTTGCCAAGGAACACGAGCTGAAGATTGGCACCATTGCCGATCTGATCCAGTACCGCGCGCTCAACGAGAAAACCATCGAACTGATGTCCGATAACACCCTGGATACCTGGTACGGTGATTTCCGTCTGGTCGCCTTCCGCGACACCGTGGATGGCCTGACCCATGTGGCCCTGGTCAAAGGTGAGATCAGCGAAGACAAGGAAGTGACCGTTCGGGTGCATCAGGTGGATCCGCTGCGAGATCTGATGAGCGCCAAGATGAACGGCCGCACCGGCTGGAACATGCATCGGGTACTGGAAGCGGTATCTGGTGCGGATGCCGGGGTGGTGATCATCCTGGGGCAGGACTATGAATCCCAGGATACCGTGGAGCGGCTGGAAGCCTTCTTCGGCGGCACTGCCAGCAAGCCCAAGGGGGAATCCCGGGCCTACCGTAACATCGGTACCGGTTCTCAGATTCTCAAGGCTCTGGGGGTGCGCAAGATGCGCCTGCTCAGCTCGCCGATGAAATTCAATGCGCTCAGTGGTTTCGATCTGGAAATCACCGAGTACGTGGAAGCAGATAGTTAAATTAACGCTTGCACGCAACATGCTCCACGCTTTCACGCGTGTGGCGTGACAGCGTGGAGCGTGTTAGCGAGGAATGAACATGCAAAACATCAAAACCCTGGAAGGCACTCTGAACAATGTGGGCGGTCGTTACGGCATCGTCGTGGCCCGTTTCAACAGCTTTGTGGTGGAAGCGCTGCTGGAAGGCGCGGTGGATGCGCTGGTCCGTCACGGCGTCAACCCGGATGACATCGAGATCATCCGTGTCCCCGGTGCCTGGGAGATGCCGGTGGCAGTGAAGAAGGTCATCGAAAAGCGCGATTACGATGCAGTGATCACCCTGGGTGCGGTGATTCGCGGTGGCACCGCCCACTTCGAATATGTGGCCGGTGAAGCGGCCAAAGGCATTGCCGCCGTGCAGAACGCCACTGGCGTACCGGTGGTCTTCGGTGTATTGACCGTGGACACCATTGAACAGGCCATCGAACGTTCCGGTACCAAGGCCGGCAACAAGGGCGCCGAAGCGGCCATGAGCGCGCTGGAAATGGTCTCCCTGTTTAAGGCACTGTAATTATTCGGGACGCGGCGCGGGGCGCAGGCGTCCCGCACTACTTCCTGACGTTGAGGCAGCATGAACAATCCTTCCACACCCAGTGCCCGCCGCAAGGCGCGCCGATTCACCATGCAGGCCCTGTATCAGTGGCAGCTGGCGGGTGCCGCCGTGAGCGACATCGAAGCCCAGTTCCTGGCTAACCAGGATTTTGCCAAGGCAGATCGCGAGTACTTCCATGACCTGCTGCACGGGGTGCCGGCCCAGGTGAAAGAGCTCGACGAGCTGCTGACGCCCTATCTGGATCGTCGGGTAGAAGAACTGTCCCAGATCGAGAAAGCGATCCTGCGTCTCGGCGCCTACGAGCTGAAAGAGCGCCTGGATGTGCCCTATCGGGTGGTGATCAACGAAGGCATCGAACTGGCCAAGGTGTTCGGTGCCGACGATTCCTTCAAGTACGTCAACGGCGTGCTCGACAAGCTGGCGCGCAAGCTGCGTTACCAGGAAGCGTCAGAACGTCCTTTCCGCGATTGAGCGGGTGCGCGCAGGGCTCCCTGCGCGCTATGCTTCTCCCATGACAGACACCTCGACGCTGCAGACGCTGGATGAGTTTTCCCTGATCCGGCGTTACTTTCATCGCCATGGACACCACGGCCCAGACGCCGGCGTAGTGCTCGGCCCCGGTGATGATGCCGCCATCCTAGCTCCCCCTGCCGGTCAGCAACTGGTGATGACCCAGGACACCAGCCTGGGCGGGCGCCATTTCCCTGACGACATGGATGCCGCCGATGTGGGCTACCGCTGCCTGGCGGTGAATCTGTCCGACCTGGCGGCCATGGGCGCCGATCCCCTCTGGTTTCTGCTCTCCTTGACCCTGCCTGATGTGAATGAGGACTGGCTGGCCGGGTTTGCCGATGGCATGTTTAGCTTGGCGGATCAGGCTGGCATCTCTCTGGTGGGCGGGGATGTGACCCGGGGCTCGCTGTCCGTTTCCATTCAGGCCACCGGGGCAGTGCCGCCGGGGCAGGCCCTGCGCCGTGATGGCGCGCAGGCAGGCGATCGTATCTGTGTGGGCGGGGTAACCGGTGCCGGACTGCTGGGGCTGCAGCAATGGCAGCAGGGGGCGCGCAGCGGTGCCGCGCTAGAACCTTTCCGCCGTCCGTCTCAGCGACTCGAGCTGGGGCAGGCGCATCCGTGGCGCGCCACGGCCTGCATCGATATCTCCGATGGGGTACTGGCGGACCTGGGCCATATTCTGGCCGCATCCGGACGTCTGGGGGCCTGTTTACAGGAAGACGCCTTGCCGCTGGGCAGTGCGGTGCTTGCCGGTTGCAGCGACGCAGAGCAACGCCGATTGCAGCTGCAGGGCGGCGATGATTACCTGCTGCTTTTTACCCTGCCAGCGCAGGAAAGCCTGCCGCCGGGCTGCTATTGTCTGGGTACGGTTGAGTCGCAGGAGGGCCTGCGGCTGGCAGCCCCGGACGGAACAATAACCACGTTGCACGCCACTGGCTGGCAGCATTTTTGATAACGTAGGGCGAGCGTAGGGTGCACTGAGCCGAAGGCGAACTGCACCGACCCAACGTCTGATGGCGTAGTTCGCCTTCGGCTCAGTGCACCCTACGTAATAATTAAAGAGAGATGTTGATGGAACTGAAACGCCCGAAGATGACAAACCCGGTCCACTTTCTTGCCTTCGGCTTCGGTTCCGGCCTGGCGCCCATTGCGCCGGGCACCTTCGGTACGCTGGCTGCAATGCCCATCTGGTGGTTGTGTGCCCAGCTCCCCCTGTGGGGTTATCTGGCCGTGACGGCGCTGGTGATCGCGGTGGGCCCGTTCCTGTGCGGTAAAACCTCTCACGACATGCATGTGCACGATCACCCCGGCATTGTCTGGGATGAAATTGCCGGTCTGCTGATCACCATGATTGCGGTGCCAGTGACCTGGTGGGGGGCGCTGGCAGGGTTCGTGGCTTTCCGGGTGTTCGACATTATCAAGCCCTGGCCCATCGGCTGGCTGGACCGTCGTGTGGAAGGCGGGCTGGGAATCATGGTGGACGACCTGCTGGCCGGGGTGTATGCGGCGGTGGTGGTACAGCTGCTGATTGTGTTTCTGCCGCAGTGGTTTACCTGAGCAATCGCGGAGAAACGTCGCCACGATGGGCAGAGGTTGCAGGCTGCCAATATGTGCCTTGTTGCATTAGTGTGAATTGCCCTAATATCGTTTTGTCACTACCGCTGGCACGAAAAGGATGGCGCCACACCGAGTTAGCTCTTAGCCTGAATGGATAATAACTGACCAACCGCAGGCAGGGATTTGCCATGTCGGATACCGATCCCCGTTCCAGGCGGGTGGTGGTGCCGGGGGTGCGCTGGTTACGCTTTCCCCGGCGCCTGGAAACAGAATACCGTGAATATCAGTGCCGGGAAGCCGTGGAAGGTTTCCGGGTTAATGCCTTTTATATTCTTCTGCTTTATCTCCTGCTGATCACCGGTATTTATGCGCTGGCGCCGGAAGCGGTGCGTGGCCGCTGGCTGGCGACCTATATCTGGGTGGGGGTCATCGTGCTGGTGGCTGGCGGTCTGGCCCAGGTGTCGGCCCTGAATCGTTATTTCCCCTGGTATGCGGGGCTGGGCAGTTTTCTGGCTGTGGCAGTGTCCATGGCCATTCCCGGTTTTATCGACGGGTCGGTCTCCGTCCAGTTGGCCCATGTATCGGTGATTTATGCGTTGGTGATTGTCTACGCCATGGTGGGCCTGCGCTTTCCGGTGGCGGTAGCGGCCTGTTGGGGCGGGGGGCTGCTGGGCTGGTTGCTGTCGGAGCGCTTCGGTCACGGGGTGGACTGGCAGGTGGCGCACCGTACCTATACCGGGGTGAGTCTGCTGGGTATGTTTTTGTGCTATACCTCCGAGGTGCGAGATCGGCTGCTGTTTTTCAACCAGCGGCAACTGCTGCGCCAGCAGCAGCGCACCCAGGCCCTGGCAGAACGCTTGCATCGGCTCAGTCGGGAGGACAGCCTTACCGGGCTGGCCAATCGGCGCTCCTTTGATGAGGCCCTGGATCGGGAATGGCGGCGCTGCCAGCGTGAGCAGCAACCGCTGACCATCATGCTGGTGGATGTGGACTGCTTCAAAGCCTACAACGACCATTACGGACACTTGCAGGGTGACCGCTGTCTGCAGCAGCTATCCAGTGAATTGCGGCGTTATGGGCGACGGGGTGGTGACGTGGTAGCGCGCTTCGGTGGTGAGGAATTTGTATTGCTCTATCCCGGTATTGCTGACACCGAGGCACAACAACTGGCCTCCCGGATCTGTCGCTCGATACGCGCTTTGGCAATGCCCCATTCCCGTAATCCCGATACCGGTGAAGTCACCGTCAGCGTGGGTGTTGCCGTACTGACTCCGGGGCCAAAGCAGACCGCAAGGGCCCTGCTGGACGCGGCGGACCGCGCCCTGTACCAGGCGAAACAAAGCGGAAGGGACACCTGGCGACTGTATGAACCGCCACCCAGAGTGCGGCTGGTCAAGGATGACAAGGGGTTGTAGGGGATGCTTGCTGGGTGGCTCGGGTTTGTACGTAGGCTCAGAGCACCCTAGAAGATCAGGAAATCTGATTTCCCACAAGAGACACAGAGTCCACTGAGAGAACGCATTTCTTCAGTGGACTCTGTGTCTCTGTGGTGAAAGGTTTTGAGTGCTCGCCTCAGCGCGCCTCGCGCAGGCGTTGCTGTTCGCTCAGGCGGGTGCGGATTTGTGTCTCGATGCCCTGGGCATCCAGTCCGGCCTCGGCCAGTAATACATCCCGCTTGCCGTGGTGGATGAAGTGGTCCGGCAGGGCCAGGTTGAGCACATCCACCAGCAGGCCTTCCTCGTGAAGCAGTTCGTTCACCGCCGAGCCGGCACCGCCCATACGCTGGTGGTCTTCCACGGTTACCAGCAGGGTGTGATTGGCGGCAGCCTTGAGGATGGCGTCACGATCCAGCGGCTTCACCCAGCGCATATCCAGCACCGTGGCATTGAGGGCCTTGCCCGCTTCCTGCGCTGCCGGAGTGAGGGCGCCGAACGCCAGGATCGCCACCTGTTGACCGTCGCGCAGGGTGCGCGCCTGGCCGATGGGCAGGGCGTCCATGGTCTTTTCAATCTCTACGCCGGGCCCGGTGCCGCGCGGGTAGCGCACCGCCGCCGGGCCTTCGTGTTGGTAGGCGCTGTACAGTAACTGCCGACACTCGTTTTCGTCGGAAGGCGCGGCGATGATCATGTTGGGCACCGTGCGCAGGTAGGCCAGGTCAAACACGCCGCCATGGGTGGCGCCGTCTTCGCCCACCAGCCCGGCCCGGTCCAGGCCGAAGGTCACATCCAGATCCTGCAGGGCCACGTCATGGATCAGCTGGTCGTAGCCGCGCTGCAGGAAGGTGGAGTAGATCGCCACCACCGGTTTCTGGTTTTCACAGGCCAGGCCACCGGCCAGAGTCACCGCGTGCTGTTCGCAAATCGCCACGTCATGGAAGCGATCCGGGAAGCGCCGGCTGAATTCCACCATGCCGGAGCCTTCGCACATGGCCGGGGTAATGCCCACCAGACGCTTGTCCTGCTCGGCCATGTCGCACAGCCACTGGCCGAAGATGTCCTGGTATTTGGGTTTCTTCGGCTGGCTGGGCACGGCCACCTGCACCTTGGGTTTGGGCTCGATCTTGTTGATGGCGTGGTAGCCCACCGGGTCGGCTTCGGCGGCGGCAAAGCCCTTGCCCTTGGTGGTGTAGATATGCAGCAACTGGGGGCCTTCCAGGGCGCGCATGTTGCCCAGGGTGCGCACCAGCTCGTCCACATTATGGCCGTCGATGGGGCCGATGTAGTTGAAGCCGATGGCCTCGAACAGCATGTCCGGGCTCACCATGTTCTTCATGCTCTCTTCGGTGCGGCGGATGAAATCCCAGGCCGCGGGCATGGTGGAGAGCACCTTCTTGCCGCCTTCGCGCAGGGCGATATAGCTCTTGCTGGCCCAGATGCGGGCGAAGTAGTTGGACAGGCCGCCCACGTTGTGGGAAATCGACATGTTGTTGTCGTTGAGGATCACCAGCAGGTTGGAACGGGTGTGGGCGGCGTGGCTCATGGCCTCGAAGGCCTGGCCGGCGGTCATGGCACCGTCGCCGATGATGGCCACGGCACGACGGTCACTGCCCGCCATTTCCGCGCCCAGCGCCATGCCCAGGGCGGCGCTGATGGAGGTAGAGGAGTGGCCCACACCGAAGGTGTCGTACTCGGATTCGCTACGCTTGGGAAAACCGGACAGGCCATCCTGCTGGCGGATACTGGTGATGCCTTCGCGGCGGCCGGTGAGAATCTTGTGCGGGTAGCACTGGTGGCCCACATCCCACACCAGCCGGTCGTCGGGGGTGTTGTAGAGGTAGTGGAGGGCCACTGTCAGTTCCACCACGCCCAGGCCGGCGCCGAAGTGGCCGCCACATTGGCCCACCGCGTAGAGCAGGTATTCACGCAGTTCGTCCACCACCTGCTCCAGCCGCGTGGCTGGCAGCCTTCGTAACTCGGCGGGGCTGGTCAGCGTGTCCAGCAGCGGAGTGGCCGGGCGAGTCAGCGGGATTTGCGTAAATGTCTTGGGCATAGAGGTATGCAGCCTGAGATGCACGGCGAAATGAGACCCTAGTATACCTTCAGCAGGCGTCAGGCGTCAGTGATCGCGGGAGATGATGTATTGCGCCAATTGTTGCAGGGGTTGGGCGCGTTCTCCGTAGCCCGCCAGGGTCTGTTGGGCCTGTTGGCAAAGCTCCCGGGCCCGCTGTTGGCTCTGCTCCAGGCCAAGCAGGGAAGGAAACGTGCTTTTCTGCAGTTTCTGGTCGGAGCCGGAGGGTTTGCCCAGCTGTTCGGTGCCGGCGGTGATATCGAGAATATCGTCCTGTATCTGGAAGGCCAGGCCGATGGCATCACCAAACCGGTTCAGGTCGTCGAGCAGCGCAGTGGCATCCACTTCAGCGGCGAAGTATCCCAGTTGCAGGCTGGCAGTGATCAGCCGGCCGGTCTTCAGATAATGCATTTCTTCCAGTGCCGCGACAGTCTGCTGCTGGCCCTGGGCGAGCATGTCCTGCATCTGGCCGGCGGCCATGCCGTCCACGCCGGCGGCCAGGCACAGGTGCTGGATCATGGCGATGCGGGTTTCTGCGCGGTAATGGCCGCTGTTGGCGAGCAATTCGAAAGCACGGGTATGCAGGGTGTCGCCGGCCAGGATGGCGGTGGCTTCGTCGAAAGCCTTGTGGCAGGTGGGTTGGCCCCGCCGCAGGTCGTCGTCGTCCATGGCTGGCAGGTCGTCGTGGACCTGCGACTAGGCATGGATCAGTTCCACGGCGGCGGCGGGCACATCGGCCCTGGCCGGTTCGGCCCCGGCCAGTTGGGCGGGCCCCTAGACCCGTGAGAGGCGGATGCGCTTGCCGCCGCTGAGGGCCGCATAGCGCATGGCCAGGCTCAGGCGTGGTGCGGCACTGGCGGCAGGCACGAAGGTGTCCAGTGCCTGCTCCAGACGGGCGCGGCTGGTCTCGCCGAGAAGGTCCAGGGCGGGGAAGTTACTGGCCATTGTCTTCACCGGCAAAAGGAGCCGGCTCGGCGTCAGTGTTCTGTTCCAGCAGAATGCGTACCTTCTGCTCGGCTTGCTGCAGGGCCTGCTGGCACTCCCGGGACAGGCGAACCCCTTCTTCAAAGGCTTTCAGGGATTCTTCCAGGGTCAGGTCACCGGATTCCATCTTTTCCACCAGGGATTCCAGATTGTCCAGTGAGGTTTCCAGCGCGGGGGCTGCCTGCTTTGCCATGGGTATCTCCTAGCCTGAGTATGTCACCAAAACGCGCTGAGCTATTCACAGGTGCGATGATAGCAGTCGGAAAGGCAATTTGGGCGGTCTGGGTCAGTGCATCCGGCGGGAACAGTAATGCACAGGCGGTGGTGAATCAATTGCTATCTACGGATCTGTGGGGGACCGCTGGCCCATTGTTCGATTTTATTGATGGGTTGCAAGTGGCTGATAATGAAGGGGTAAACACGAGCTTTCAGAAGCCGGGGAGGATTGATTCCAAATGGTTCTAAACAGGGGGTTCCGGTGCTGGCGGCGGCCTGCTTATAGTGAAAGGCCCGCCGGAGGCCGCAGGCAGCTTCTTCCTCTGATCTCCTAAGCTATGGCGTTTAGTCTGCGTCACCGGCGGGGATCCTCTCTACGCGGCAACAACGCGAAAGGCTCAAGAATTAACAACAACAGGCCGTGCCCAGCCAGGGCGCGGCCTGTTACGTTTCAAGCTGCACTAAGCCGTACCGTCGCCGTCAGAAATCGTAGCGCAACCCCACCGTGAAGACCTGGCCGTCGCTTTGTACCTGATAGCCAGCCAACGGATTGAAGCTGTCCGAGTTGGGGGTGTAGATGGCGTAGCCCAGCTCCTCATAGAAGTATTCGGCGAAGAACTTGAGCGCCTCGGTGTGCTGGTAGTCCATGCCCACATGGACGGAATCCCCCTGGAAAAAGGTTTCTCCTTCTCCTCTGGTCTCCTCCGCCTGGGCGTACATGGCCTTGAAGGTGTACTTGTTCCAGCGGTAGGAGCCGTACAGGTTGTAGGTGACGGGGTCGGCA
>NZ_JBNPEC010000241.1:0-3791 GCF_051117345.1 Alcanivorax sp. | reverse complement strand
GCTGGTTAATAGCACCGAGAGCAGATCCCTGGCCTGCTCCGGGTTCGCATCCAGATGGTTACGCAGCCTTGAGCCCCGCTCCCAGCTGGTCACCAGAATACGCTCACTACACAGGTCATCGATCAAATCGGGAATACGAATACGATCGTGGTGGGGCTGGCGGGAAAAACGCCGGGTATTGGCTGCTTCATTACGAAAATCCAGTTCCATGGCGGTCATGATCAACAGCTGTTCTATGGCCTGTTTCAGATCAAATTCCCGAAACCGGGGTGCCGCCATCGCCGCCAGAATCTGAAACACCTTGGCATCCTGCTCGAACAGTTTCTTCACCCCGGGCAAGCGCACCTTGATCGCCACATCGGTGCCGTCTTCCAGGCGCGCCCG
This sequence comes from Alcanivorax sp., assembly GCF_051117345.1. Classification (GTDB taxonomy): domain Bacteria; phylum Pseudomonadota; class Gammaproteobacteria; order Pseudomonadales; family Alcanivoracaceae; genus Alcanivorax. Next base: position 3,407 of record NZ_JBNPEC010000241.1, on the reverse strand, counting down.
GTGCACCTGGGCGATGGAGGCCACCGCCACCGGTGTCTCGTCAATCCAGCGAAAAGCGTCACGCCAGTCAGCACCCAGGGATTTTTTCAGGGTGGTTTCAATCCGTGAAAATGGCACCGGCGCCGCGTCGTTCTGCAGCTGCTGAAATGCTTCGATATATTCCTGCGGCAGCACATCTGGGCGACAACTGAAGAACTGGGCCGCCTTGACCCAGAAAGCACCATTGCGTCGGCACAGGGTAGTGAGAATGTCGGCTCCCCGGCAGTGGCGCTGGTGACGATCATCCTTGCCGACGCCCCCCGCATATATCGCCGCTACACGAGCCATGGCCGTGAGTGCTCGCAGATACCGGGAGCGCCCTCCAGCCAAGCCAGTGACACCGGCGATACTTTTCTTAATCATCAGGCTTTATTCATTATGGTTATTCACCGGAATTCGGTTTGCCCAGAGTATGCCGCATAGATACGGCTTGAAACCCGGCGGGCTTGACCGTAATGTTTCTAGCTTTGCCGCTGGTGAGCGATTATGTCAGGTACAGTTATACGCGCTGGAGAGTCGCATACCATTCGCACTCGCGGCATCACCCTGCTGCGTTCCGGCCACCGGGAAATCCGCCGTCTGAAACGTGCCGACCACACCCCCTCTATTCACGGCAACAAGGTCTGGAACTCCAGCTTCCTGATCATGGACCATCTGACCCGCCGAAAAGTGTCCGCCGATGAACATATGATGGATATCGGCTGCGGCTGGGGGCCCCTCTCCATCTTTGCGGCCAAGCGTTTCGGTTGCCGGGTGACTGCCGTGGATGCAGATCCGGATGTATTTCCCTATCTTGACCTGCATGCACAGATCAACAAGGTCCAGATCAACCAACAGCAGGACAGCTTCGAAAAGCTCACCAAAAAGCGCCTGGCCGACGTAGACATCATTGCCGGTGCCGACATCTGCTTCTGGGATGAGCTGACCCCGGTACTCTTCAACCTGATACGCCGGGGACTGCGTAGCGGTGTCAAACAGGTGATTATTGCCGATCCGGGCCGTTCGCCGTTCTATGCCCTAGCGGAAAAATGCGAGAACGCCGGTATGGATGCCCGCGTCGTGGAACGCAGGACAAAAACGCCAAAAGCCCTGCGTGCAGATCTGTTGATCATTAATCGATAACACATCAGGCTGCAGGCAAGGATGGGTAAACCATGCTATGGCTCTGGGCAGAGCTGCACTATTGATTTTTCGCCCACCGCCACCATGTTATTTCCACGCTGAATGGAAGTGACAACACTATGAGCCAAGACGATACCAATACTGTTGAGCAATCCTCCGGCAGCCTGGCGTTGCCCGACCAGCTGAAACCCCAGCGTATCTATCTGATCCCCGTCCAGCACCGGCCTTTCATGCCTGGGCTGGTACAGCCGGTGATGCTGGACAAGGAACGCTGGCAGGCGACTCTGGAGCGGGTCAGCCAGACGCCGCACCAGTCACTCGGACTGGTCTATGTGGGTGATAACGATCCGGATTCGGTGGCTCCCGAGGATTTCCCGGAATACGGCTGCCTGGTCAAGGTTCACGCCCTCAATGAAGAAAATGACCAGTTCCAGTTGGTAGCCCAGGGCACAACCCGATTCCGTATCGAAAAATGGCTGACCCGCAAGCGCCCCTTCATGACCGAGGTCAGCTATCCGGAACCTCGCACCGAAGCAGATGAAACCATCCGCGCCTTCGGTATGGCCATTATCAATACCATCCGCGAACTGCTGCCGCTGAACCCGCTCTACAACGAAGGGCTGCGCCACTACCTACAGAATTTCTCTCCCAGTGACCCCTCTCCGCTGACTGACTTCGCGGCGGCGTTGACCAGCGCCAACGGGATAGAGCTTCAGGCCATTCTGGAAACCGTGCCGCTGAAACCGCGCATGGAAAAAGTGCTCACCCTGGTCAAGAAAGAGCTGGAAGTAGCGCGGCTGCAGAGCCAGATTTCCGAAGAGGTCAACGAAAAAGTCAGCCAGCACCAGCGCGATTTTTTCCTCCGCGAGCAGCTCAAGATCATCCAGCGGGAGCTGGGCCTGAGCAAGGACGACAAGACCGCCGAAGCGGAGGAATTCCGTGAACGCATGAGCGCGCTGACGCCGCCGGAATCCGTACAGAAACGCTTTGACGACGAGCTACAGAAGCTCTCAGTTCTGGAAACCGGCTCACCGGAATATGGTGTCACCCGCAACTACCTGGACTGGCTCACCAGCGTGCCCTGGGGCCAATACAGCAACGATAATCTGGATCTGAAGCATGCCCGGGAGATCCTCGAAGCCCACCACAGCGGCCTGGATGATGTGAAGGACCGGATTGTGGAATTTCTTGCCGTGGGCGCTCTGCGTGGCGAGGTCAAAGGTTCCATTATCCTGCTGGTGGGCCCCCCGGGTGTGGGCAAGACCAGCATTGGCAAATCCGTCGCCGATGCCCTGGACCGCAAATTCTACCGATTCAGCCTGGGCGGTATGCGCGACGAAGCCGAGATCAAAGGTCATAGGCGCACCTACATCGGCGCCATGCCCGGCAAGCTGGTGCAGGCACTCAAGGAAGCCGGTACCGCAAATCCGGTGATCATGCTCGACGAGGTAGACAAGCTAGGTCAGTCTTTTCAGGGTGATCCGGCCTCGGCCCTGCTGGAAGTGCTGGACCCGGAACAGAACCAGGATTTTCTCGACCACTACCTGGATGAACGGCTGGACCTGAGCCACGCCCTGTTCATCTGTACCGCCAATACCATGGACAGCATTCCCGGTCCCTTGCTGGACCGCATGGAAGTGATCCGCCTGTCCGGTTATATCACCGAGGAGAAAGTGCAGATTGCGCGCCAGCATCTGTGGCCCCGTGCCCTCGAACGTGCCGGCGTAAAACCCGGCCAGCTGCGCATCAGCAACGGCGCGCTGCGCCAGATCGCGGAAGGCTATGCCCGTGAAGCCGGGGTCCGGAATCTGGAGAAGCAGCTCAACAAGATCATCCGCAAGGCGGCGGTGAAGCTGCTGGCCGGAGAAAAGAAACTGAGTGTCTCCGGCAAGAACCTGGCGGATTTCCTGGGTCAGCCCTACTTCCAGACCGAGAAGACCCAGCGTGGTGTGGGCGTGGTAACCGGCCTGGCGTGGACCGCCATGGGCGGTGCCACACTCTCCGTGGAAGCCAGCCAGGTGCACAGCAAGCAGCGGGGCTTCAAGCTCACAGGTCAACTTGGTGATGTAATGAAAGAGTCCGCGGAAATTGCCTACAGCTACGTGGCCAGCCATCTACGTGATTTCGGCCTGAGTGAGGAGCGTCTGGATGAAGCCTTTCTTCATCTCCATGTGCCGGAAGGGGCAACCCCCAAGGATGGCCCCAGTGCCGGTATCACCATGGCCAGTGCCCTGCTGTCGCTGCTG
>NZ_JBNPEC010000191.1:0-19574 GCF_051117345.1 Alcanivorax sp. | reverse complement strand
GAGCAGCGAGAAGGTGGAGTCGGTGGTGTCTACTTCGGAGGGAATATCCCGGTCATCCAGGTCGGTCCAGCCGCCTTTTAGGACGCCATAGACACTGTGAGAGGCAAAGACAGGGGTGGAAAGTGTGATGACGCCGAGGATGGCGGTGGTAGCAAGCAAAGGGGTTTTCATGTGTCGCTCCCTGCGATCATTGTTAGATTCAGGTACGACTTTATCACGAGGCAGGAAGGATGCCAGAGGAACAAACGCTGCTGCGGGCGTCAGGGTATTCGCCTGTGAAGGTTTACTGCACTCCGGTTGCAGGCATCGGGGTATGTCGCACGATCAACAACGCTCTCAGGGGCGGATCACGAAGTAGTAGTCGCCGCTGAGTTTCAAACGCATGCAGCCGTGATCATCGGGGAGGTCGTTTTCCCACTCCACTTCCTGGACACCCAGATCGAAAGCGGCGGTGTTGCCGGCGATGGCCTTGAGGCGCTCCACGTCGTTGGACTCGGTGATCAACACCGGAGGGATGGCAGCAGCACTCTTCTCGCGAAACAGTCTCATCGTCTCTCTCCTCGCTGTCTCAAAGCAGCTACATCAAGGCCCATGGCGACCCTGCTTTGAGGTGACGACCGTCCACCCTTTTCTCGGGGTGTGTCGGTATTTTTTATTCGTGCATTTTACCTTTGCTTTACCTTGTTACCGGAAGCCGTTACCCGGTGCAATAACCCTGTTTGCTCATATTCAAGAAAATGCGAAGTGACGCAACCGACTGATTAAAAAGAAAAAAGCCTGCATAGGGCAGGCTTTTTCTCAGGAAAATGAAGCAGTTAACCATTCGTCGGTCAGAGCATGATCAAGTGGTTCGGCAGCTCATTTTTTTGTTCCGTGGCGGGCACGTGGGTGGCCAGTTTGTCGCCGCAGGCGGCCACGCATTCCTGGAAACCTTCCGCCACCCGGCCGGCTTTCACCCGGGCGATGAAGGCATCCACGATGGTCTGCCACTCGCTGTCGTCCACATGACGGGCAATGCCCTGGTCCGCCAGGATTTCCACGTAGTGTTCCGCTTCGCTGACGAAGATCAGCAGGCCGGTGCCGCCGCGGGTGCGGTGCAGTCCCTGCTCCAGAAACGCCTGCCGGGCCAGACCGGCGGCGCGCATCCGTTGCAGACGACGCGGCACCACCCGGAACTGCACCGGCTTGAGCCGGAACAGCACCGCCAGCACCAGCAGTACGCCCCATTGCAGCAGCAGGCCTTCAAAGGGGGTCAGCCAGACTGGCAGGAACAACAGGGCCACCGGCACCAGCAGGGACAGCAGCGCTGCCCACAGCAGGGTCACGTAGCGGTAATCGTCAGCTTGGCGAGCCAGTACCGTGACCAGCTCCGCGTCGGTGCGTTTTTCCTGTTCGCCGATTGAGCGGGACAGGGTTTCCTGTGCGTTCTTGTTCAGCAACATTACCAACCTCCCGAGGCGCCGCCGCCTCCGAATCCACCACCGCCGCCGCCGAAGCCGCCGCCACCGAAACCACCACCGCCGCCAAAGCCGCCCATGGGCACCGGCAGGAACATGCCGCCACGGCGGCCACCCCGGCCTCCGCCGCCACCAAAGGACAGCAGAAAGGTAACCACTACCATGCCGATCAGTATCAGCAGGGCCTTGAGGCCGCTGGGTTTGTCGCGGGGTTGGCGCTCGCCCTGATATTCGCCCTTGATGGCCGATTGAATGGCGGTGACGCCGACCTGGATACCGCCGTAGAACTGACCCTGGCGAAAGGCCGGCAGGATTTCCTGCTGGATGATGACGCTGGAAAGCGCATCGGTGAGCACGCCTTCCAGGCCATAGCCCACTTCAATGCGGACCTTGCGATCCTTGGGAGCCACGATCAGCAGGACACCGTTATCGGATTCCTTGCTGCCGATGCCCCAGTGGCGACCCAGCTGGTAGCCGTAGTCGGCGATCTCATAGCCTTGCAGATCGGCCAGGGTTACAACGACCACCTGGTTGGAAGTGTTCTGTTCCGCCGAGGCCAGTGCCTGGGTCAGGCTCTGGCGCTGGGCGGCGGTCATCAGGTTGGCGTTGTCCACCACCCGGCCGGTGAGTTCAGGGAACTCCGGCGCCGCCCACAAGGGCGACGACAGAAGCAGTATAAGCAGGGTAAATAAGCGCATCATTCGAAGCTGACTGCCGGCGCCTGGTCCGCATCGTCAGCGGTGGCTTCGTAGGTCTCGCGCATTTCCATGTCGCTGTACAGGAAGCTGTGCCACAGCCGCCCAGGGAAAGTACGGATTTCAGTGTTGTACTGCTGCACGGCAGCGATGTAATCACGGCGCGCCACACTGATGCGGTTCTCGGTGCCTTCCAGTTGCGATTGCAGCGCCAGGAAGTTCTGGTTGGCTTTCAGATCCGGGTAGCGTTCCGCCACCACCATCAACCGTTGCAGTGCAGAACCAAGCTGGCGCTGGGCCTGCTCGAACTGTTTCAGTTTTTCCGGATTGTTGAGCATGTTGCCATCCACCTGGATGGAACCCACTTTGGCCCGGGCCTGGGTCACTTCCACCAGCACTTCCTTCTCGTGACTGGCATAGCCCTTCACGGTATTGACCAGATTCGGGATCAGGTCTGCCCGGCGCTGATACTGGTTTTCCACCTGCGACCAGGCGGCTTTAACCTGTTCGTCGTAGGTGGGAATGTTGTTGATGCCACAGCCGCTGAGCCAGCCGGCCAGCATGACCAGAAAAAGGCTACGCCAAAGTGTCATGGTTCTCTGCTCCTTCAATCCAGAATGACAGCGGTTCCTTGCGCTTGTCGTCGCGCAGGCTCGCCAGTAACTGCTGTTTTTCGCTACGGGTCAACCGCTTGAGCCGGGCTTCCAGCCGCGAGGCGGAGGCCCGATCGCCGGCGGGAACCAGCAACACCGGCTGTACCGGTCGGCGGGCACGGGTGTAACGTGCGGCCTTGGGGCTGTGATTATGCTCGTGAAAACGCCGGGCCGGTTCGGTACTGATACCGGTATACAGCGTCTGGTCCGCACAGCGCAGCATATACACCCACCACTCTTGCATGGTTTTTACATCCCACTTTTTACTGGCTGCTATGATGCCAGAGACGATTCAGACAACAAGGATGAAAAAATGATTACCTACCTTTACTGGTTTCTCGTTGCAGTACTCGTTATCGGTGCCCTGTTCGGCATCGGCGTGCGGCTGGGCAAATGGAAGCCGGCACTGATTATTGCCGCCGTGATCTGGCTGGTGGCGACCCTGGCCTACTACTTCTGGCTGGAACAGATTTTCGTGAAACGCTTTGGCGGCACCATGAATATCAAGGTGCCCGAAGAGCAGTACCACATCGGTGCCACCTGGAAGGGCGACAACCTGTGGATCCAGAACTACAACCCGGAAACCAACGAGTGCATCTTCCAGGAATATTCCCGGGGCAACATGCTGGAAGGCAAGGTCGTGCTGAAAAACTGTGACCCGCTGCAGGGCACCGGCATGGTGCTACCGAAAGACCCGACGTTGCAGTAATAACGGTCTCTCAGTAGAGGGCGGAGCCACCCGCTAATGCAGCTCCACAGATAGCCGCTTCGGTTCCGCCCCCCTTCCCCTGTTCCGGTGATGCGGCTACCCTTCCCGCCTTTCACTGACCGGAACAGGACGCCCCATGAGCAATTCCCTTCAAACCCTGATGTTTGCCTTGAACCTGGTACCCGATGCCGTCGCCTTCGAGCAGGTGCAAGAGGTAATTGCCGAGCACTACACCTACACCCCGACCCGCTTTACCAACGGCAGTGGCGATGACCAGGTGGTGAATGAGGCGGGCAGCAATGAAGGATCCTGCAAGATTTTTGCCTTCGCCAAACTCAACAAGCTGTCAGACGCCCAGACCCTGGCCTGCTTCGGGCATTTCTATCGGCATGACGTTCAGGGCAACCCGGACGGCACCGATCACGCCAATATCCGCACTTTCATGCGCCACGGCCTGAGCCAGGTGCACTTCGATGGCGACGCCCTCGTCCCTCGATAATGTGATCCCCTTCGCGCCATCTTGATCAGCTTTCGTGAATCCTGTGCAGACAATTTCATGGAGAGATGATCATGGCGCGCTATCTGGGTCTACTGCTTGCTTTGTTACTGACCCCCGTGGTTCACGGGGCGGACGGCTGTGCCGACGCCCTGAATACCACCGTCAGAAAACTGCATTCCCAGCAGACGCTGGATCTCTGTGCCCTGACCCGCAACAAGCTGACCCTGGTGGTGAACACCGCCAGCCAGTGTGGCTACACCCCACAGTTCAAGGATCTGGAAGCGCTGTACCAGAGCTACCGGGAGCAGGGGCTGATTGTGGTGGGCTTCCCCTCTGACGACTTCCGCCAGGAGCTGAACAGCGAATCCGATACCGCGGAAGTCTGCTATGTGAACTACGGCGTCACCTTCCCCATGGCCGCCACCAGTGCGGTAAAGGGCGACAACGCCAACCCGGTATTTCAGGCCCTTGGCACCGCCACCCAGGCACCGGGCTGGAACTTCAACAAGTACCTGGTAGCTGCAGACGGCTCTCTGATTCGCCATTTCCCGGCAACGGCGGAGCCACGCGGTGGTGAGCTGGAAGCGGCCATCCGCGATGCATTGACCCGGTGACCTGGGCAAGGAGGTAGATGCCCCCGGCAGAGGCTGATATTGTGAACGGTCACCCATTATTACCCGGCGGTGAGTCCTGTGAAGGTTCGCAGCAGTAAAGAACAGCAACGCCATCAGCTTGAGCGCGATATGGAGCGCTATCTGTCCAAAGGGGGAGAGATCAAGGAGATCCCCCGTGGCGTCAGTGGTACCGATCCTGTGCACGGGAAAGGGCACCAGACTGTGCTGTTCAACGGCCCACGCCAGCCCCAGCGCACCGATCTGAGCCAGGTGGTCGCCGCCATTGACGCGCGCAAGCACAAACCTCGCCGCCAACGGCTCACCAACCGCCCCACCCGCAAGCTGATCTACGACGATTTCGGCGAACCGCTACGCTGGGTGTGGCACGACTGATAACCAAGAAGGACCCCCAATGAAACGGCTTCTGCTGCTGGTATCCCTGTTTATGATGAGTCAGACCGCGTTCAGCGACATCATTGAAACCCAGGTCACCCTGCCCGACGATCTGGGCACCGGGGTCATGTATCTGAATGACAAACAGAAAAGACCCGGACCCGGGGTAATCGTGATCCACGAATGGTGGGGCCTGAACGATTACGCCCGCGACCGTGCCCGCATGCTAGCCCGGGCCGGCTACACTGCCCTGGCGGTGGACATGTACGGCACCGGCAAGGTGGCCACCCACCCAAAGGATGCGGAAGCCTTCATGAAATCCGCCATGGCCGAGCCGGAAAAGATGAACGCCCGCTTCGAAGCCGCCCGCAAGATGATGCTGAAACAGCAGCAGGTAGAAGCAGGCCGCCTGTTCGCCATAGGCTACTGCTTCGGCGGTGGTGTGGTACTGAACCAGGCCCGCATGGGTACTGACCTGGCCGGTGTAGCCAGCTTCCATGGCACCCTGGGCACCGACACTCCCGCCCAACCGGGTGACATCAAGGCGCGCATTCTCGCCGCCACCGGCCAGGCCGACCCGATGGTTCCCGCCGAGCAGGTCACCGGCTTTGTGAAAGAAATGACCGAGGCCAGCGCTGACTTCCAGCTGCTCAGCTTCCCCGGCGTCAAGCACAGCTTCACCAATCCCAAGGCGGATGCGGTGGCGGAACGCTTCGAGATGCCGGTGGGCTACGATGCCCATGCGGACCAGGTGAGCTGGAAAGCCCTGGTGGATTTCATCGAACATAAACCCCACGCAGAATAACCGCACCAGTTGGGGGCATTGTCGTTGGCAATGCCCCGTCACTGCCCACCTTTCTTCCCGATTTGTTTTCCCCCTGCGCCAACCCCCTGATTTTCCTCACTCTTGCCACTTGGCATCCCCTTTGCTTTGTCTCTGGCAGAGGAATCGAATGGCCACGTTGCCATTAAGCTCTCAAACACAAGCAACACCAATAGACCGCTAGGGTTCCGGTCGCCTGCGCCGACAGACAGCGCGCAGCCGATGCCTGGTCCGAGAGCAGTCGACCTTCTTGCAGTCGTTTCGCAGCACATGCGGCTGAAGGTTACACGGCGGGACAAAAGCCCGGGAGGACACGATGACCGCGTTGTCATTGGATTCCTCATCGTCCGTAGCCAAGGAGGTCCGAGATGACCCTTACCGTACGTAAGACCGCTGCTGTTGCAGCACTTGTCCTGTCCACATCCCTGATGCCAGTCACCGCACTGGCCAAAGATTCCTTCAGCGTCTGCTGGTCCATCTATGTGGGCTGGATGCCGTGGGATTACGGTGCCCAACAGAAGATCGTCGACAAGTGGGCCGACAAGTACGACATCGCCATGTATGTGGTAAACAGACACGACTACGTGGAATCCTACAACCAGACCCCCGCCGGCACCTACGACGGCTGCACCACGACCACCCTGGATGCGATGACCATCTCCGCGGCTGCCGGCGTGGATTCCACCGCCCTGATCGTGGGTGACTTCTCCAACGGTAACGACGGCGTCGTCCTCAAGGGCACTGACAAACTGGCCGACATCAAGGGCCAGCAGGTCAACCTGGTGGAACTGTCCGTGTCTCACTACCTGTTGGCGCGGGCACTGGAAACCGTGGGCCTGACTGAGCGCGACCTGACCGTGGTGAATACCTCGGATGCAGACCTGGTATCCGCCTTCACCACCAAGGGTGTCACCGCCGTGGCTACCTGGAACCCGCTGCTCAGCGAAATCACCGCCATGCCGGACAGCCACAAGGTGTTCGACTCCGCGCAGATCCCCGGTGAAATCATCGACCTGATGGTGGTCAACACCGACACCCTGGAAGCCAACCCGGATTTCGGCAAGGCGCTGACCGGGGCCTGGTACGAGATCATGGCCACCATGTCTGCCGATGATGAGACCGGCAAGGCCGCCCGTACCTTCATGGCCAATGCCTCCGGTACCGACCTGGCCGGCTATGAAGCCCAGCTGGATTCCACCCGCATGTTCTATCAGCCCGCCGAGGCAGTGGCCTTCGTCAACAGCCCGGCACTGAAAGACACCATGCAGAAGGTGGCGGAGTTTTCCTTCCAGCACGGCCTGCTGGGTGAAGGCGCCCCGGACGCCGGCTTTGTGGGTATCGAAACCCCGGCGGGCATCTATGGCAGCGACAGCAATGTCACGCTGCGCTTTATCCCGGATTACATGGCCATGGCAGCAGAAGGAAAGCTGTAACAACGCAAGCACGTCGCACGCTGGCAGGCACCACTCCAGCGTGCGATGTCCGGCCTGTTGCGAATTCAATCACCGGGAATTGCCATGAAAAAACTGATCAACCGTCAACCGGGACGTGTCGGTGCCTGGGCACTGGGCCTGCTGCCCTTCGTGCTGCTGCTGATTGTCTATATGGTGGCCTCCGATGCGCGCCTGACGGAAAACCCCAACGACAAATTGCTGCCGGCGCTGGGCAGTTTTGTGGATGCCATTCAACGCATGGCATTCGAACCCAGCAAACGCAGCGGCGATTATCTGTTGCTGAACGACACCCTGGCCAGCTTGCAACGGCTGGGTATCGGTGTGGCCATCAGTGCGCTGGTTGCCCTGGTGGTGGGGATCGGCAACGGCACCATTCCCTATATCCGCTCTACCCTGTCACCGCTGGTGACCGGCATGTCGCTGGTACCGCCCATGGCGATCCTGCCGGTGCTGTTCATTATTTTCGGGCTGGGAGAACTGGCCAAGGTAATGCTGATTATCATCGGTATTACCCCCTTTCTGATTCGTGACCTACAGCAACGTGCTCTGGAAATTCCAGAAGAACAGATCATCAAGCTGCAGACTCTGGGCGCCAATACCTGGCAGATCATTACTCGGCTGGTATTACCGCAACTCATGCCGCGATTGATCGGCTCCGTCCGCTTGTCATTGGGCCCCGCCTGGCTGTTCCTGATCGCCGCCGAGGCCATCGCCGCCACCGAAGGGCTGGGCTATCGCATCTTCCTGGTGCGCCGCTATCTGGCCATGGATGTGATTCTGCCCTACGTGGTGTGGATCACCCTGCTGGCCTTTGCCATCGACTTTCTGCTGCGTCGCTATTCGCAATGGCGCTACCCCTGGTTCCATCAACAGGCTCATTAAGGAGATCCGTGGTAATGGCTATCATCGAAATGAAAAACCTGTGGAAGGAATACGGCGACCAGGTGGTGCTGGAGCGACTCAACGCCACCGTCCAGGAGGGTGAGTTCGTCACCATTGTCGGCGCCTCCGGCTGCGGCAAGACCAGCTTCCTGAAACTGCTGCTGGGCACCGAACAGGCCAGCCGTGGCGAACTGCTGCTGGATGGCCAACCCTTGCCCGGCGAACCGGACGACAGCCGTGGCATCGTGTTCCAGCGCTACTCGGTACTCAACCATCTGACCGCCCTGGAAAACGTCATGCTGGGCGGCGAATTGCAGCACAACCGCTGGCTGGGCTTCAGTTTCGGCAAACGCCGCAAACAACTGCAAAAAGACGCCCTGACCATGCTGGAAAATGTGGGCCTCAGCCACGCCGTGGACAAATACCCTCATGAGCTCTCCGGCGGCATGCAACAACGGCTGGCTCTGGCCCAGGCGCTGATCAAGAAACCCCGCATCCTGCTGCTGGACGAACCCTTCGGTGCCCTGGACCCGGGCATTCGTGCCGACATGCACAAGCTGGTGCTGTCGCTGTGGAAAGAACAGCGGCTCACCGTATTCATGATCACCCATGACATCAACGAAGGCTTCTACCTGGGCACCCGGCTGTGGGTGTTCGACAAGCCGCGTCTCGACCCGCAGGCACCTGGCGCCTATGGCGCCCGGGTGACCTATGACCTGCCGGTGGGTGACTGCGAAAGCGGCACCCTGACAAACATTAATCGAAGCGTCGGCAATACCAGCCGCATTCTCCACGACATTCTGTAAGGAGCGCCTGATGAGCGAGAGTCTTTACACCACCGCCCTCCCCGGTAGCGCCCACTGGTCGTTGCGGGTGCGCCGTGGCATGCAACTGCGATTTACCGACGTTGAAGGTGGCGCAAACCTCTCCGTGCTGATGTACAACCCGGAGATGCTACTGGAACGCTACAACGCCCCGGACAGCCTCAAGGGGCAACACACCTTCAAGCTTACCCGCGGCAACTGTCTGTACTCGGACATGGGCCGGGTATTCGCCTCCATCGTGGAAGACGACTTCGGCTGGCATGACACCGTGTGTGGCACCCTGAGCGAGAAAGCGCTGAAGGAAAAATACGCGGTGCGCTCCTACCAGGACTGTCACAACCACTGGACCCTGAGCGGCGAGCACAGCTTCCTCACCGAGCTGGCCAAGTACGGCCTCACCGAACGGGACATGGCCGCCAACCTGAATCTGTTTTCCAAAGTGGCTGCCGATGATGACGGCAACCTGCTATTCGATGCCTCCGCCGCCAAGGCCGGCGCCAGTGTCACCCTGCGCTTCGAAATGGACACCCTGGTGATCCTGAACACCTGCCCGCATCCGCTGAATCCGGCGGCAGACTACCCGATGAAGCCGGTACAGGTGGAGATGCTCAAAGCCCCGCCACTGAGCGACGACGATTACTGCAAACATTTCCGCCCGGAAAATGCCCGCGCCTTCGAAAACAATCGCCTGTACCACCTGGGCCTTTAATTCTTTTGTAGGGGCGCCGCTTGAGGCGCGAAAACCAAGGCAAGAAAGGATTCACCATGATCAAAGAAAGCCACCGACAACCGGAACAGGCCAGCTTCCGCGAAGTGGTCGCCGCCGGGGATTATTTCATCCGTATCATTAAGAAAGGCCAGACCGTGCGCCTGCTGGATCTGGAAGGCAACCAGGCCGCTGACACCCTGTTTTACCGCGCGGAGGATCCCGCCGAACGCTACAGCGCCATGGATACCATCCGCGAACAGGGCAACGTGTACCTCACCGCCGGCACCATGCTGATGAGCAATCGCATGAACCCGTTGCTGGAAATCGTCGCCGACACCTGTGGTCGTCACGACACTCTGGGCGGCGCCTGTGCCACCGAGAGCAACACTGTTCGCTACGACCTGGAAAAACGCTGCATGCACGCCTGTCGTGACAGCTGGATGCTGGCCGTGAATGAACACCCGGAGTTTCATCTGGCCAAGCAGGACATCACCCACAACATCAACTTCTTCATGAATGTGCCGGTGACCGCCGAAGGCGGGCTCACGTTCGAAGACGGCATTTCCGCGCCCGGCAAGTATGTGGAGCTGACTGCCTGTATGGATACGGTGATTCTGATCTCCAACTGCCCGCAGCTGAACAATCCCTGCAACGGCTACAACCCGACACCCATTGAAGTGCTGATCTGGAACCACTGATTCTGATCAATCCGCTCCTCCCCGGGGACGACCCCGGCGGCCAAAGAATGCAATGACGGGACGACCCGTCAGCCGTCAAAGAGACATCGCCATGTTCAACAAAGTGTTGATTGCCAACCGCGGCGCCATTGCCACCCGTATTATTGCCACCCTGAAAAAACTCGGTGTTACCGCCGTGGCCGTCTACGCGGAAGCGGACCGGGATTCCCTGCATGTGACTCAGGCCGACGAGGCCTACTGCCTGGGTGACGGTGGTGCCCGCGACACCTACCTGAATCAGGATGCCCTGTTTGCCCTGATGGAACAGCACGGCATCGAGGCAGTGCACCCGGGCTACGGATTTCTCAGTGAAAACCCGGATTTTGTGCAGGGCTGCGAAGCCCGTGGCATTGCCTTTATCGGCCCGACGCCACAACAGATGGACACCTTCGGCCTGAAACACACCGCCCGTGCGCTGGCTGAAAACACCGGCGTCCCCCTGCTGCCCGGCACCGACCTTCTCACCGACAAAGAGGCGGCCCTGACAGCGGCAGACCGCGTCGGCTACCCGGTGATGCTGAAAAGCACCGCCGGTGGTGGCGGCATCGGCATGCAGATCTGCGAAAGCGCTGCGAGTCTGGACAAGGCCTGGGATACGGTACGTCGATTGAGCGCCAATAATTTTTCCAACGATGGCGTGTTTATCGAAAAATATATCGCCCGCGCCCGTCATATCGAGGTGCAGGTGTTCGGTGATGGCCAGGGCCGTGCGGTCACCCTCGGCGAGCGCGACTGCTCCGCCCAGCGTCGTCACCAGAAAGTGCTGGAAGAAACCCCCGCACCCAACCTGCCCGACGCGGTGCGCAGCGAACTGCAGGCCACCGCCAAAACGCTGATGGAAGCGGTCAGCTACCGTAACGCCGGCACCGTGGAATTTATTCTCGACCAGGACAGCAACGCCTTTTATTTTCTGGAAGTGAATACCCGCCTGCAGGTGGAGCACGGTGTCACCGAACAGGTTTATGGCGTGGACCTGGTGGAATGGATGCTGAAACTGGCCGCCGGTGAGTTGCCGCCACTGGATACCCTGGCCGCCAACCTGACTGCCTGTGGCCATGCCATCCAGGCACGGCTGTATGCGGAAGATCCCAACAAGGATTTCCAGCCCAGCGCCGGCCTGCTTACCGCTGTTACTTTTCCCCAGGCCGATGGCCGCACCCTGCGTATTGATCACTGGATTGAAGCCGGGCTCACCGTCTCGCCACTGTTCGATCCCATGCTGGGCAAAGTGATTGTTCATGAAACCAGCCGCGACGCGGCGCTGGCTTCCCTGGACAACACCTTGGCGGCCACCTGTATCGAAGGCATCGAAAGCAATCGCGATTATCTGCGCAGTATTCTCGCCGACCCGATGTTTGCTGACGGGCAGATGACCACCCGCTACCTGAATGACTTTAGCTATCAGCCGTTCACCCTGGATGTACTGGCCGGCGGCACCCTGACCACGGTGCAGGATTATCCTGGCCGCAGCGGTTACTGGCCGGTGGGCGTGCCGCCGTCTGGCCCTTTTGACGCGCTGAGTTTTCGCCTGGGCAATCGCCTGCTAGGCAATGAGGAAAATGCGGCGGGGCTGGAATTCACTCTCAACGGCCCTACCCTGAAATTTAATCAGGCTACCCGCATCGCCCTCACCGGCGCGGACATGCAGGCGACTCTGGATGGCAATCCAGTGCCCGGCTACACCGCCATCGCTGTGCAATCGGGACAGACCCTGAAACTGGGCAAGGTGGTTGGCGAGGGGGCCCGTGCCTACCTGGCCGTTGCCGGCGGCATTCAGTGCACACCGTATCTGGGATCACGCAGCACCTTTACCCTGGGTCAGTTCGGCGGCCATGGCGGTCGCGCCCTGCGTACCGGGGATGTACTGCATTTTGCCCCCGATAACGGCGCGGACAGCGCTCTTGTCGTGCCTGAGACGCTAAAACCCTCGCTGGGCAAACAGTGGACCTTGCGAGTGATTTACGGTCCCCATGGCGCACCGGACTTCTTTACCGACGACGACATGGCCATGTTCTTCAACACGGACTGGCAGGTGCACTACAACTCCAGCCGCACCGGCGTGCGCCTGGTCGGCCCCAAGCCCGCCTGGGCCCGCAGCGACGGCGGCGAAGCCGGCATGCACCCGTCCAACATCCATGACAACGCCTACGCCGTGGGCACGGTGGATTTCACCGGTGACATGCCGGTGATCCTGGGCCCGGACGGCCCTTCCCTGGGTGGCTTTGTCTGCCCGGCCACGGTGATCCTGGCGGACCGCTGGAAATTGGGGCAACTGAAAGCCGGTGATACCTTGCGCTTTACCGCCATCAGCCTGGCCGATGCGGATGCGCTGGCTGAGGAACAAGACGCCTGCGTGGCCACCCTGAGCGCACCGGAAAAACAGACCAATTCGGCCCCGATCACCACCCCGATCCTGAACCGCCTGAGCGAAAGCTACGCCGGTGTGGAGGTGGTCTACCGGGCCGCCGGTGACCGCTACCTGCTGGTGGAATACGGTCCGCTGGTGCTGGACCTGCGCCTGCGGTTCCGTGCCCATGCGCTGATGCTATGGCTGCAGGAACAGCAACTCGACGGCGTCATCGAACTGACCCCGGGCATTCGCTCCCTGCAGATTCATTTCGATCCCCTACGGCTGCCCCGCGCGGATCTGCTGGAAACACTGGCCCAGGCAGAACACGCCCTGCAACAGCAGGACGATCTGGAAGTGCCCTCACGCATCGTGCATATCCCGTTGAGCTGGGATGACGAGGCCTGCCATCAGGCCATCGAAAAATACATGCAGTCGGTGCGCAAGGACGCTCCCTGGTGTCCCTCCAATCTGGAGTTCATTCGCCGCATCAACGGCCTCGGCAGCATCGATGAGGTCAAGAAAATCCTGTTCAGTGCCAGTTACGTAGTGATGGGCCTGGGCGATGTGTACCTGGGCGCACCGGTGGCAACGCCTTACGATCCCCGTCACCGCCTGGTTACCACCAAGTACAACCCGGCCCGCACCTGGACCGCGGAAAACTCCGTGGGCATCGGCGGCGCCTACCTGTGTGTTTATGGCATGGAAGGCCCCGGCGGTTATCAGTTTGTCGGCCGCACCCTGCAGATGTGGAACCGCTACCGGCAGACCGAGGCGTTTGATCAGCCCTGGCTGCTGCGGTTCTTCGATCAGATTCGTTTCTATGAAGTGAGCCACGAAGAGCTCAATCAGATTCGCCGGGATTTTCCCAAGGGCCAATACCCGATTCGCATCGAAGAGACCACCTTCAGCCAGAAGGACTACCAGCAGTTTCTGGATGACAACCAGCAGGGCATCACCACCTTCACCGACGCCCGCAACCAGGCCTTTGATGAAGAGCTGCAACGCTGGGTGGCCAGCGGCCAGATCAACTTCCAGTCGGAGCAGGATCTGGATGCGGACAACGGCGCCGAGTCGGTTGCAGGCACCCCGGTGGAATCCCCGGTGGCTGGCAGCATCTGGAAATTGAACGTGGCCGAGGGCGACAGCGTCAACGCCGGCGATGTGGTGGCGGTACTGGAATCCATGAAGATGGAGATCGAGATCAGCGCTCCGGAAAGCGGCAAGGTGGTTGCCATCACCCGGCAGGAAGGCCAGCAAATCAATGCCGGCCAGGCGATCATGGTGCTGGACTGAACCGACTGAACGTCATCATATTTTCGACAGGAACAAGGCTGGGGCGATGAGTCAGCCTTGGTGTCTCTCACCCTCTCCCCTCAAGGGAGAGGGGCCCCTCCAGCAAGGCGCTGACATTATGATTTTCAGAGGCTATCTAACCAGGTTGCCAGGGTCCGTGTAACCGCTTCAGGCGTCCTCGCCCAGCGAAAGTGATCCGCCTTGTCGCCCAGTACCTGGGCATTGAGAACGCGGTGCTCCACTTCAGCCTGAATGAATTTGTCGCTGACCGCGTGAACCGATTCCCGGGGCGCGAACACATCATCCTGCATGCGCAGGCACAGCACCGGGCCGGTATAGGCAGCGATGCCGCTATCCAGATCCTCGCTCAGGCCACTGGCCTGATAACGGTTTGTTTTCGCCACCGCCAGCCAGTCTGTCATCAGGGTACGCGCTTCCCGACCGCCAAAACCCAGTTGTTTTCCGGGGTAATAGCCCAGTAGCGCACAGGCGGGAGGAATCAGTTTGCAGAGCAGTTTCAGCTGCCGTGCGGTTTTACCGCTGAAGCCGCCCACCCAGGGGCTGCCACAGGCCGCCAGGATCACCCCGTCCACCAAATCGGGATACAGCCCCGCTGCCATGGCGGCGTAATGTCCGCCCAGGGAATGCCCCATCAGGTAAACGGACTGATCCGGTGCCGTTGTCTTCAGCCATTCCAGCACGGCGGGAATGTCATTCACCAGCGGCTCACGAAAGCCCCAGTCGCAACGGCGTGATGCCTTCCAGGCACTGTCACCATGACCGCGCTGTTCCAGCAAGGCCACATTGATGCCTTTTTCCTGCAGTGCCAGAGCCAGGGGCTGATAGAACCGCGCCCCCATGCCCAGCGCCGCCATCACCATCACCGAGGCCGAGGCCGACTCGGCGGCAAACCATTGCAGGGGAAGCGAATAACCGGCACCGGCAGGCAGGGAAAATGATTCAGCCGCCTTCATTGCTGGCCTCCTGGCGACGGGGGCGGCGCACCAGTTCCCCCCGGCAATTGGGGCAACGACTGGCATGGACGGTGCAACAATCCACACAGTAAGTGCATTCGTAGGAACAGATGTAGGCTTCTGCCCGGGCCGGCAGGGAGCGCTGGCAGGTCTCGCACTTGGCTTTCATTTTCAGCATGGAACGTCCTAGTGAGCCGTCACTTTCTGTTTGCCGCAGCGTTCGCAGCGGTACACCGTCACCAGCTTTCCCTGCTTCACATCGAATTGCTTTTCCTTGCACACCACCCATTTGTGAAAGCCATGCTGGCACATGCCTTTGCGCGGGGTTTTCTTTTCCGGTTTTTTGAACGGCAAAATATCGGCCATAACAACGGTACATCTTCATAACGATTCACCGAGGATAGCGTAATTTTTCGCTCCACGCGTCAACAGCCCATGGCGAGAGATGTCTCTTCCTTGGCAAAGAAGCCGGGGCCCTTGCCTGGCCCAGGCAACGGCTCAGGCCAGTTGTTGACGTTGCAGCCCGCGCCACTGGCACAGCGCACAGAACCCCACCAGCAAAGCCACATCCAGCAGCAGCACCTGCCCCCAGAAGGACAGCCAGGGAGCGGCCACCATCATGACCACCGGCGTGGCCAGCACCCAGGCGACATCCGCCGTGGTAATCATTTTCGCCAACAGCTGGGAGATTGGCTTGCGGGTGGCCACCCAGGCAACATCGACGGCAAACAGCAGCAGGCCAGCGCCCAGCACCATCAGGATCAGCGGGTTGAAATCACCCATCAGGGCTGCCACCGCGCTGGGGAGCAACAACAGCACCCCTCCACAGACAGCAGAAAAGACGGCATTGAACAGCAGGGCAGTTTTGAGAGACGTCCAGGGCATGATGCACCTCCGGGTTGGTTAGGATAGATTCAGGTCAGATTCTCCCGGCCAGGGAATAGGAACAATTACCTCAGAGGTAATGGTGAAGACGGCGACGCCCTTCCATGCTTAAGGGCCCAATCAAGGAGAGCCCATGCAAACCGGACAGATTCTCTCTGAACTACGCAAGACGCGGCGCCTGAGCCAGCTGGATCTGGCCCTGCGTGCAGACGTCTCCAGCCGTCACCTGAGCTTTATCGAAACCGGCCGCAGCCAGGCCAGTGCCCCTATGCTCAAGCGGCTGGCCATGGAGCTGGAGCTGAGCTGCCGGGACACCAACCGGCTGCTGCTGTCCGCCGGCTATGCCCCGGCCTTCAGCGACACCGATCTGGACAGCGACGCCATGGCGCCGGTGCGGCAGGCGCTGGAGATCATGCTGGTCAATCACAATCCCTTCCCTGCAGTGGTGCTGGATGCCCACTGGAATGTGCTGATGGCCAATCAGGCCCAGCAACAGCTGGCAGGCCTGATGATGCAGGAACGCGGCCCCTTCCCGCAGACCATCAATGTGGTGGAACTGGTTTTCCATCCTCAGGGTTACCGGCCGTTTCTGGTCAACTGGGAGGAAGTGGCGAGCTTTCTGTTGCGACGCCTGCACCGGGATCACCAGGCCCGACCGGACCCGGGACTGGGTCGTCTGCTGGAACGCCTGGGTGAACTGGCAGATGTAGAGGCTCTGCTCCATCAGGAGCCGCCAGGTGACCGCAGAGAACCCATGCTGGCCCTGGAAATCGAACTGGCAGGCCAGCGCCTGCGCAGTTTCTCCACCCTGGCCAGTTTCGGCACCGCTCTGGATGTGGTGATGGAAGAGCTGCGCATTGAGCATTATTTCCCCGCCGATGACGCCACCCGCCGCTGGTTTCGCAAGCAGATTCAATAAGCCCATCGAAGGGGCAGGCGCAAACCCGTATAATTCGCCCCCCAAGAAACAACCGGCAGTGATAATGACTGATTTTACCCCCGGCCAGCGCTGGCTGAGCGAATCCGAAACCGAACTGGGCCTCGGCATCATCAAGGAATTGGATTACCGACTGGTCACCGTGGAGTACCCGGCGGTAGAAGAGGAACGCACCTACGCCATCAATAATGCGCCCCTGTCACGGGTGATCTTCAGCACCGGTGACACCATCCGCACCGCCGACGAGCTGGAGCTGGTAGTCACCGAGGTCAACGAGCTCAACGGCCTCAAGGTCTACATGGCCCACCCGCTCAATCAGCCCGAAGACGTGCAGCCGGTGCCGGAGACCCATCTGGGCCACAAACTGCGCCTCAGCACTGCCATGGATCGCCTGCTGTCCAATCAGTTGTCTTCCAACCGCTGGTTCGAACTGCGTGTGGATGCATTGAATGCGCACTGCCAGCAACAGCAGTCCACCATCAAGGGGCTGCGCGGCCCGCGCATCGACCTGATCGGCCACCAGCTCTACATTGCCGACCAGGTGGCCAATCGCTTCGCTCCGCGGGTACTGCTCGCCGACGAAGTGGGCCTGGGCAAGACCATCGAAGCCGGCCTGATTCTCCACCAGCAATTGCTCAGCGGTCGCGCCAAGCGGGTGCTGGTGGTGGTGCCTTCGCCGCTGGTGCACCAGTGGTTTGTGGAAATGGTGCGTCGTTTCAATCTGCATTTTTCCATTTTCGATGCGGAGCGGCTCAACGCCCTGCAGCCGCAAACCAGCATCAAGGACATGCTGGCGCAGATTATCGAAGAGGAAAAAGCGGCGGCGGAAAGCGAGGACGAGGATAACGAAGAGGACGCACAGCAGACCTGGGACAACCCTTTCCTCAGTGAACAGCTGATCCTGTGCAGCACCGATTTTCTCGCCGAGTGCGATATCGATCAACTCGCCGCCGCCGACTGGGATCTGCTGGTGGTGGATGAAGCCCACCACCTGGAATGGGCCCCGGATGCCCCCAGCGACGACTATCAACGGGTGGAAACCATCGCCCGCCAGGCGCGCGGCCTGCTGCTGCTCACCGCCACCCCGGAACAGCTCGGCCTGGAAAGCCACTACGCGCGCCTGCGCCTGCTGGACCCGGATCGCTACCCGAGCCTGGAGGCTTTCCGCGAGGAACAAACCCACTATCAGGAAATCGCCAGCCTGGCCGGCAAACTGCATGACGAGGCCAGCTGGTCTGCGGACCTGAAAGCCGAAGCAGCGCGCCTGCTGCCGGACATGACCATCAGTGAAGACCAGCGCGAGGCGATCCTCGCCGAGTTGCTGGATCGCTCCGGCCCGGGCCGGGTGATGTTCCGCAACACTCGCCACAATATTGCCGGCTTCCCGGCTCGTCACGTGCATGGCATTCCACTACCGCTGCCGGAGGAGTACCACTACGAGAGCGACGAGGAGCGGGAAGGTCACCTGCACCCGGAAACCCTGTTCCACGACGACCGCTGGTGCACCCTGGACCCACGGGTGAGCTGGCTGGAGCAATTCTTCAAGCAGCACCGCAAAGAGAAGGTGCTGGTGATCTGCGCCAACCGCCATACCGCCACCGATCTGCATGCCCACTGCAACTACAAGCTGGGCATGAACGTGGCCATGTTCCACGAAGACATGGACCTGATCGAGCGCGACCGGGCTGCCGCCTTCTTCGCCGATGATGTGGATGGTGCCCAGGCGCTGATCTGCTCCGAGATCGGCTCCGAGGGCCGTAACTTCCAGTTTGCCCACCATCTGGTACTGCTGGACCTGCCGCTGAATCCGGACCTGCTGGAACAGCGCATCGGCCGCCTGGACCGCATCGGCCAGACCGAAGATATCCAGATCCATGTACCCTACTTCGAGGCCCACGCCCAGGAAGTGCTGTTCCGCTGGTACCACGAAGGCATGGACGCGTTCGAACACACCAACCCGGCAGGCCACGATATCTACCTGCGCAGTCGCGATGCCCTGGAGCCACTACTGTGTGGCGACCCGGAATACACCGCCATTGATGCCCTGGTGTCGGAAACCCGCGCCGTTGCTGATGAGCTGCATACCCTGATGGAAACCGGCCGCGATCGTCTGCTGGAACTGAGCTCCTTTGACAGCGAGCGGGCAGAGCAGCTGAAACAGGCGCTGGCCGACTGTGACGAGGACAGCCCCCTGCCCTTCATGCAGCGGGTGTTTGATCGCTATGGGGTGGACCAGGAAGACCATTCCGATACCGCAGTGATCCTCAAACCCGGTGCGCACATGCGCGATGCCTTCCCGGGGCTGCCGGAAGAAGGCATCACCATGACCGACAGCCGGGCCATCGCCCTGGCCCGGGATGACATGCAGTTCCTCACCTGGGAACACCCCATGGTCACCGGCAGCCTGGAAATGCTGCTCACCGAGCACCGTGGCAAGGCCGCCGTCAGCCTGTTGAAGAATCCCAAGATCAATCCCGGCACCCTGCTGATCGAGGCCATCTACACCATTGACGCGGTGGCGCCCAAATACCTGCAGGCAGACCGCTTCCTGCCCACCACGGTGCTTCGCCATCTGCTCGATGCCAACGGCAAGAACATCAGCCAGGCCATCAGCCACGACGGGCTCAGCCAGCAGTGCCACAAGATGGACAAGCCGCTGAGCCGCAAGATCGTCGGCAGCCAGAAA
>NZ_JBNPEC010000094.1:0-3793 GCF_051117345.1 Alcanivorax sp. | reverse complement strand
CTGGGCGACTAAGAGCTGGCCCAGACCAGCTTCTTCACCCTGCTAGACACCCTGGATGGTGCCAGTGAGCTCAATGACGAAACCAGCATGGAAAACAATTTGTTTGCCGGTACCCAGCGCGTGGTGCGCCTGGCATTCAGAAACCTGGATGGCCCGGAGTCGGTGAAAAAGTGGTTTTCGCGCAACGGCAAGCGGGATTACGAACCGGACATCTACCGCTCGCTGGGCCAGGTCTACCTGAGCCAGGAGCGTTTCCGCGACGCGGCAGAAGCCTTCGACATGTTTGTCCAGGTGTATCCGGATTCCACTCTGGCACCGGAATTCTCCAGTCTGCAGATCGATGCCTACCAGAAAGGCGGCTTCCCCACCTTGGTGTTACCGGCCAAGGAAAAATTCATTCAGCATTATGGTATCAACAGCGATTACTGGAGCCGCCATCCCGATATTCGTGAAGAGTATGTCTCGCTGCTCAAAGGACACATTCTCGACCTGGCCGAATACCATCATGTGTTGGCCCAGAAATCCGGCAACCCGGCGGATTACCGCAACCCGGCGCGCTGGTACCAGGAATACCTGGATACACCACCAGCCAGCGAAGACCAGGGCAAGGTAAATCACCGCTATGCGGAAGTGCTCTACGCCGCCGAGGATTACCCTGCCGCTATCAACGAATTTGAACGTACGGCCTATCAGTACCAGGGGTATGAAAAAGGCGGTGATGCCGCCTTCAATGCCCTCGTTGCCTACCAGCAGATTCTCGACAGCAACCCGGGCGAGGAACAGGAAAGCAGTTGGCGGGGAAAGAAAATCGCCAGCGCCCAGCAATACGGACAACGCTTCCCCGAACACCCGGAAGTCCCCAATGTGTTGCATGACACCGCCGAGGACCAACTCGCGCTGGGTGATGTGGAAGGCGCAGTGAAAACCGCCGGTATCCTGGTCAATCGACAGCCACCACCTTCCGCCGAGCTTCTGCGCTACGGCTGGGCCACCATTGCCAACGGCGAATTCGATCTGGGCCGTTTCAAGGTTGCCGAAATGGCTTACGGCAAACTGCTCGACATGCAGATGCCCAGCGAACAACGCGCGCAATATCGGGAGAAGCTGGCGGTCAGCATTTACCGTCAGGCTGAGCAGCAGCAGGAACAGGGTAACCTGGATATCGCCGCTGCCACCTTCCTGCGCGTCGGCCAGGCCGTACCGGAAGCGGCGGTTCGCAAGAACGCGGAATTCGATGCTGCCACCCTGTTCATTAACCAGGGCCGCGGCGCTGATGCCATCCCGGTTCTGGAAGCCTTCCGTCAGCGCTATCCCGACGACCCGCTCACCGACACCATTCCTGACAAGCTGGCCATTGCCTACGAGAAACAGGGCAACTACACCGCCGCTGCCGGCGAGCTACAGTTGATTGCTGCCAATTACAAAGGCGACGATCCGGAGCTCTCCCGCCAGGCGTTGTGGAAAGCAGCGGAAATGCAGGACCGGGCCGAACAGCCCCAGGCTTCCATTGCCCTCTACCAGCAGTACCTTCAGGAATGGCCACAACCCTACGATTTCCGCTCTGAAGCCCAATTCCGGCTGGTAGAGCTGAACCGGAAAACCGGCAACAGCGAGCAGGAAAGCTATTGGTTGCAGCAACTGGTCACCAGCTATCGGGAAGCCGGCAGTGACGCCAATGACCGGGTTGCCTGGCTGGCTGCCTACGCCAGCTTTACCTTGGCAGAACCCCACTTCGCGGAATTCAAACGCATTGCGCTTGACCAACCGTTGAAAGCCTCCCTGGCGGCCAAGACCGAAGTCATGAAAAAAGCCCTGGCGGATTACCAGGCAGTCGCTGACATCGGCGTCGCGGAATATGCCACCGCCGCCAACTACAAGATCGGCGAAATGTACCGGGTACTGGCCCGCGACCTGATCGCATCCGAACGCCCGAACGGGCTGGATGAACTGGAGCTGGAAGAGTACACCATGCTGCTAGAAGACAAGGCCTTCCCCTACGAGGACCAGGCCATCGACATCCTTATCGCCAATGCCAATCTGGTCACCGACGATATTTATGACCAGTGGGTAAAGAAAAGCTTTGGCGCTCTGGCAGAACTGATCCCCGGCCGCTATGCGAAGTTTGAACAGGTAGAAAGCTATGTGGACATCATTTACTGATCGCGGCCGCCTGAGCGCGGCCACCGCACTGCTCGCTGCCCTGGCGCTGTCAGGCTGTGCCAGCAAGGGCGGCATTGGACTGGAAGGCTCCGGCGAGGGCGGCACCAGCAAATATGAGCAACAGAAAGACGGTGGTGCTGCCGCCGACAGTGATGCCATTCATATTCCGCCGGTACCCCACGACCCCAAGGTGGAAAAGGTCGCCGAGCAGGCCATGGCAGAGTATGCCCGTGCCTTGCAAGCTCGAATGGCAGGCAAAGACAAGCAAGCCCTGGTGATGTTTCGTTCCCTGGGTGAGCGTTTCCCACAACTTTCCGGCCCTCAGCTCAATGTGGGTCTGATCTACATGGAACAGGAAGACTACGCCAAGGCACAGCAGGCCTTCGAACAATCCCTGGCCATCAACGATGCCAACCCCTATGCCCACAACGGCCTGGGGCTGGCATTGCGTGAGCAGGGTCAGTTCGATGATGCCCGTATCCATTACGAGCGGGCCCTGGTTCTGGACCCGAAATATGCTCGCGCTCATTTCAATCTGGCGGTTCTCGCCGAGCTTTACCTGCAGGATCTGCACCTGGCACTGGAACATTTTCAGGCCTATCAGAACCTGCAGAAATTGCCGGATGAGAACGTGGCCAACTGGATTGTAGACCTGCAGCGCAGAGCCCCGGACGCCCCCAGCCAGCCAGTGGCGAACCAGGATGCCGGTAACAAGAATGGAGAGTTGAACTGATGCGCCCCTTACTCATGATCACCGCCCTTCTGTGCGCCGCAGTCAGCCACGCTGAAGGCGATGGCCAGGAAGCATCCACCAATGTGATCGGGACCCAGGAAGCCCCCACGGTGCTCAACGTGGTGCCCTGGAAGGACCGGGAGGTGAAGCTGGAGAAAAAAGATCCCACTTCTTCCCTGCTCAACCGGGTACTGGAACCCCTGGATCAGGAGGTGTTGATGCGGGAAATCGAGTATCACCAGCTTCTTAATCAGGAGCCGGATAACGATGATCTGTTCCTGAAATAGCACATCAACCGATATCACTAGATGCGCCCGGGCCTTTTTTCTGATAAAAATTGGCGCTTTGGGGAAGGTGTAGCAGCCACCACGTCGGCGTAGCTGCACGCGAAACAATAACACTAACAGGAATACCGCAGGAGAAGTCCATGCCCACCACCACCGCCGCCCAGAACTCTGGCGTTGTCGAGACCGCTATTACCTTTATTCAGGATGGCGGTTTCTTCATGTACCCCATTCTTGTTGTCCTGGCCCTGGGCCTTGCCCTGTCCCTGGAACGTATCATTTACCTTCAGGCCACCAAGGCAAAGAACCAGAAAACCTGGAAAGACGTCTACCCTTTGATCGCCAAGGGCCAGTTTCGCCAGGCGCTGGATGTGGTCAGCAGCAGCAACAACGGAATGGCCAAAGACATCGGCTACGGCCTGGAGCGCGCCAAGACCGCCAAGCGCCACGATGATATCGAACTGGCCATGGAAGAAGGCCTGATGGAAATAAACCCACGACAGGAGGCCCGTACTACTTACATCGACACCTTTGACAACATTGCAACCCGACACGGCCTGATGAGCAACATAATCTGGATGATCCACGCATTTACCGCCGTAGCCAGCTGTGACCC
>NZ_JBNPEC010000118.1:0-3797 GCF_051117345.1 Alcanivorax sp. | reverse complement strand
GCCATGCACAGCCGCAATCAGCAGAATCAGGGCCGCGGCTATCACGCCAATGCGCTGGAAGATGCACAGCGGGCAGGGTTCCAGGCCGTCAACGTGTTGCAGATAAAGGGCACCGGCCATGGCGGCAATACAAGCCAACAGGGCAAGCAGGTTAAGCTGACGCGGGGCGGGGATCAGGGACGACATGGGCCACTCTTTTCGTCGGGGACCGGCGAAGGGTAGGCAAAAGCGGGGTTGGCGGCAACCATCCCGGGATAGAAAGACACCAGGCATCAGCGACTTTGTCGTTGAAGCCTTGCAAGCAAGGCTTCAACAGGTCAATCAGGCCTGCCGGGCATTCTGCTCCTGCAGGTTGCGATCATGCCAGGCCTGGATGCCCGCTTCCCACCCCTGAAACCACCATTCTGCCAAGGCATCATCGGCGGAATAAGGACAGCGATTGTTGTCACCTCCGCCCATGCCCCACATACATCCTTGATTGTAGGCTTTTTCGCACTGATCACGATCTGGCATCGCGACACTCCCTTGCTGGTTTGTCCGAGATTACCACCGCAAGACAGGCTGAACAGGGAAGACGCACGTATTTTTGTTGTGAAATTGCACAAAATCCGGACCGGAGGGTGGCGTTGAGACACGCAGCACAGCGGTTTTGTGACAGTGACAGCAGGTAACTGAAGAGTCTGGGTGGAGAGAAGCGAGTGACAAGAAGCGAAAGGCAAAAGCGGTTGGTATTTCGCAACTCGTTTCTTGTCACTCGTTTCAGTCGCGGTAGTAATCCGCCAGGTAATCCTCAAAGCTCTGGGTTTCCGCGTCTTCCCAATGGCGCTGCTCGGTGAGTCTGTGTGCGGCCAGCTGTTCCAGCCGCTGGTTGGTGTCGTCGCAGCGCTGGCGTGACAGGAAGTGATCGCGGTGGGCCAGGGCCTGGTCCATGGCGAACTGGAAGAAGCTTTGCTGACGGCTTTCCAGCTTGTCGAGAATGCGCGCGGACGGGGTGGTGTCCGGGTTGTCCACTTTTTCCTGTTGGCGGGCCAGGGCATCGCTGTAGTTGCTGCCACCGTGGGTGCGGTCAAACAGTTCGGCGATGGGCTGCATCTGGGTGAGCTTTTCGCTGGCCCAGTCTTTCAGGGAGACGGCCTTGCCCCAGTTGCACAGTTCGGTGGCCGTGTTGCGCCCCTCGTAGACCACCTTGCGCAGGTTTTCCTTGCTGGCATGCAGGTCGCATTTTTCCAGTTGCGGCGATTCGCGCAGCAGGCAGTAGGTGGCAAACAGATCCAGGAAACGGATTTCCTGCTGGTTGATACCCACCGGCTCGAAGGGATTCAGGTCCAGGGCGCGGATCTCGATATATTCCACGCCGCGCTTCTGCAGGGCAGTGGTGGGTCGCTCGCCCTTGTTGATGGTACGTTTGGGGCGGATCGAGGAGTAGTACTCATTCTCGATCTGCAGGATGTTGGCATTGAGCTGGCGATAGTCGTCGCCCACCTTCACACCGATCTTTTCGTAGGCGGGCTCCGGCGTCTTGATGGCGTGGGTCAGGGTGGCTACGTACTCGTCCAGGTTGTTATAGCTGATCGCCAGGGACGACTGGGCATTGTTCTGGTAGCCCAGATCGCTCATGCGCAGGCTGGTGGCGTTGGGTTTGAACAGGGTGTGGTCAAACGTCTCCAGCTGGTGTTCGCGGCCTGCCAGGAAGGATTTGCACAGAGCCGGGGACGCACCGAAAAGATACACCAGCAACCAGGAATAGCGCTGGAAATTACGGGTCAGATCGAAGTAGCGCTTGGAAATGTAGTCCTGCAGCGGGCCACTTTCTCCCTCCAGTACCTGATTCAGCTTCCAGAACTCTTCCGGGTAGGAAAAGTTGTAATGGATACCGGCAATGGTCTGCATCTTGCGGCCATAGCGATGGCCGAGGCCTTCCCGATAAACGCTCTTCATGCGACCCACGTTGGAGCTGCCGTACTGGGCCACCGGCACATCACCATCGTTGGCGATCATGCAGGGCATGGAGTTGACCCACAGCACTTCATCACCGATATGGCTGTACACATAACGGTGCAGCTGCTCGAGAAATTCCAGCGGCTTGTGCAGCTCGGTGCTGGGCGGAGTGATGAATTCCAGCAGGGCTTCGGAATAGTCCGTGGTGATATAGGGGTGAGTCAACGCGGAACCCAACGCCGCCGGATGTGGCGTCTGCGCCAGGGTGCCATCGGTGGTAATGCGCAGGCTTTCTTTTTCGATGCCGCGGCGGATACCGGCCAGGGTGGCGGCGGCGTCTGAATCCAGCAGGGCGTGAATACGCTGTTCAAGTTTCATGGTGTGGCCCTGTCGAATCGCCGGGCGAGCCCGGCGACGGGTGTGACGGAAATCCGACAATCATGGGGCAGTAGAATGACAGAGAGAAGTCACCGGCTTACAGGCGCTTCTTGCCTTTCTTCTGCTCGTCCTTGGCTTTGGCGAACAGGTCCGCAAAGGTGCCGCCGGCGCTGTTCTGGGGCTGGCCGCCGCCACGCTTGTTGCCGCCCTGGCGCTGGCCGCCGCCGTTGCCCTTGCGGGCGCTGGCGGGACGTTGCCCGTCCGCTTTTTCGGCGGGCTGGTCGTCCATGCGCATGGTCAGGCTGATGCGTTTGCGGTCAAGGTCCACTTCCAGCACTTTCACTTTGACGATATCGCCGGGTTTGACCACATCGTGGGGATCTTCCACGAACTTGTCGGCCAGGGCCGAGACATGCACCAGGCCATCCTGGTGAACGCCAATATCCACGAAGGCGCCGAAGTTGGTCACGTTGGTGACGGTGCCTTCCAGCATCATGCTTGGCTTCAGGTCCTTGAGGGTTTCCACCCCTTCCTTGTACACCGCCGCCTTGAATTCCGGGCGCGGGTCACGGCCGGGCTTTTCCAGCTCGCTGAGGATGTCGGTGACCGTGGGCAGGCCGAAGGTGTCATCGGTGAAGTCGGCGGCGTTGACCTTCTTCAGGAAGGGCACGTCAGCGATCAGGTCCTTGAGCGGGCGGCCGTGTTTCTCGGCGATCTTTTCTACCAGCGGGTAGGCTTCCGGGTGGACCGAGGAACTGTCCAGCGGGTTGGCGGCATCCATGATGCGCAGGAAGCCGGCGGCCTGCTCGAAGGTCTTGTCACCCAGCCGGGGTACCAGCTTCAGGTCGGCCCGGGAGCCAAAGGCGCCGTGGCTTTCCCGGTAAGTGACAATGTTGCCGGCGATGGTGGTGTTGAGGCCGGCGATACGCGCCAGCAGCGGGGCGCTGGCGGTGTTCACGTCCACGCCCACGGAGTTCACACAGTCTTCCACTACCGCGTCCAGGGAGCGGGAAAGCTTCAGCTGGCTCACATCATGCTGGTACTGGCCCACACCGATGGCTTTCGGATCGATCTTTACCAGCTCGGCCAGCGGATCCTGCAGGCGGCGGGCGATGGAGACGGCACCACGGAAGGATACGTCCAGATCCGGGAATTCCCGGGCGGCGGTTTCCGAGGCGGAGTACACCGAGGCGCCGGCTTCGGAGACCATGATTTTCTGGATGTTGCCCTTGCTGGCCTTGACCACTTCGCCGGCCAGCTTGTCGGTCTCGCGGCTGGCGGTGCCGTTGCCGATGGCGATCAATTCCACCTTGTGCTTGAGGCACAGGGCGGCCAGGGCAGACAGGGACTGGTCCCACTGATTCCTGGGCTGGTGCGGGAAGATGGTTCTGTGCTCCAGCAGCTTGCCCGTGGCATCCTATCCCACCACTTTAACCCCGGTACGCTGCCCCGGACCGCGACCATGGGTCCACTTGGGTCCG
>NZ_JBNPEC010000268.1:0-19735 GCF_051117345.1 Alcanivorax sp. | reverse complement strand
GTCTCGGGATATTTTATCATCGTCTATATAACGGCGTAACCGTTGTTCCAGGTTATGGATGGGTGACAAAAGTCCGTGTCACACCCGGGGCGGTGTAATGATTAGGGAGTAGCCTTAGCTTAGATTTGAGGGCGAGGTTTGTCCATGACAAGCGCGATAGTCACGGGCAATGAATTTTCCGGCAGGTGCCGGAAGGGAAAACCGAAGGAAGAGGAGGAAATACAGGCAAGTGCCCGGGCGGACACTTGCCGAAAACGGTGTTACTCGCCGAAGGACTGGGTCAGCAGAGCCAGTTCGTCTACGTCGGCGCTACGGTCGGCAATCGGGTTATCCACGGATTCCGCGGTCACATGACCTTCGGCGATTTCGCGCAGAGCAACCACGGTGGGCTTGTCGTTTTCCCAGGCCACGCGGGGCTCTTTGCCGCCAGTCTGCAGTTGACGGGAGCGCTTGCCGGCAACCAGCACCAGCTCAAAGCGGTTGTCCAGTTTTTCCAGGCAGTCTTCAACGGTTACACGGGCCATGCTGTTCTCCTACAGGGTGGCGGTGCCGAAGTCGGCAGCGCCTGAAATTCGCAATCGGCGATTTTACTGGTGAATTGGTGACCAGTCCAGCAGAAGGGCCTGCCGCAGGGCGGAAAGGCGGGCAATGGCCTCTGTTTCGTCGGGTTACCGCTTCGCGAGCAGATTGCTCAGGGTGTCGGCCAGCCGCGCGGACTGACGGGCGGTGGTCAGCCGACGGGCTTCCAGGATGGCTTCCAGTTCGTAGAGGGCGCGCTGGAAGTCGTCGTTAACCACCAGATAGTCGAATTCGCCGTAATGACTCATTTCTTCCTGGGCGCCGTCCAGGCGCTGCTGGATCACCGTCTCATCGTCGGTGTCACGGCCGCGCAGGCGTTCGGCCAGGGTTTCCAGGGAGGGTGGCAGAATAAAGATGCTCACCGAGTCGGGCAGCTGCTTGCGGATCTGGGTGGCGCCCTGCCAGTCGATTTCCAGAATCACGTCCTCGCCGCTGCGCAGCGTCTGGGCTACCCAGTCGGCACTGGTGCCATAGAGGTTGCCAAAGACTTCAGCATGCTCCAGAAAACGCCCCTGTTCCACTTTCTGGACGAAGGTGTTGCGGTCAGTGAAGTGGTAGTTCACTCCGTCTTCTTCACCGGGGCGCATGGCGCGCGTGGTTGGGGAGAAAGAAATGCGTACCTGCGCCAGCTTGTGAGCCAGCGCCGCCACCAGGCTGGGCTTGCCGGCGCCGGACGGGGCGGAAATGATGTACAGCGTGCCTTTGTCGGCCATAACAAGCGGTGTCCTGTGATCTCGATAAAGGGCGCATTATAGGCGTAAAGGCTGGGAGGCGTCATATGCCAGTATAGCGCCTGGAGGGCGCAGGTTGGCTTGCTTCTGTCTGTGTGGGCCGGGAGGGGGCTCCCGGCCATGTTTGAGGGGCTTGTCGGGCGTTTATTACTTCCTTGGGGCTGATCGCCAGTGACGCAAGGCAATAAGGAGCAGGGGCAGGAGAAAGAGTGCTCCGCCACCACTATTACTCCCTGCATTGCGGCTTTCCTGGTCGGCGTTGGGCATGTTCTGAAGCGCAAGGCTGTCTTCGGACAGCAGACTGGTTGAGCGAACCAGACCGGCACCGGCCACATAGGTTTCATCGGTAAAGTCTTCAAAGCCCGGGCCGTAATAGAAATCGGGCCCGTACCAGTGGCGTTTCAGGGAAAAGCTCTTCCTCTGGCGACCCTGGAACGTTTCCATGTGGGCAGAAGACAGCACAATCGTGCTGAAAGCAGCCCCTTGAGCGAGGACGGAACCGTCGATGATGGCGCTCCAGTGGGCTGAGATACTGAAGCGCTGGCCGATATGCCCTTTGGCAGGGAGGAGCTGAAGCCCATCATGAAAAATCAGTTCAAATGTGGAACCGTCAAAAATCTCTTTTTCGCTTAACAGGTACCAGCCGTCCTCTCTTTCTTCATAAATAGCTGTATAGGGGCCTGACGAAAACTCCCATTGGCTATTGGGCTTTTTTGTTACTTGGTAGGTGGCACTTCCAGATCCGCCATTCAGGTGGATGGATACGATTCGCTTATGGTTGGAATCGGGTAGGTAGCTCAGGATATCAATATATTCAGGCTCATCATAATTATCTGGTGAGTAACCAATATTGATTTCATCAATATTGAGAATGCCGTCGTTATCGGCATCTTCCAGCGCATCTGATGGGTTCAATGGGTCAAGGGATAAATAGTCGTTCTCGATATTATTGTTGATCCCGTCGTTATCGGCATCTTCGTCGCAATCGTCGCCTTTGGTGTCGCCATCCAGGTTGAGCTGATCAGTGTTGGGGGTATCTATACAGTTGTCTGCGTCATCTTCAATGCCGTCATTGTCAGAATCAATGCTGTTGTCGACAAAGGTTACAGAGTCAATGTAAACGCTGTTGTCATAATAGTCGCTCCATTTTCCTTTATAGCGAAAGGTGATGATGTGCTCGCCGGGCTGAATATCGATGCTCTTTTTCTCCCAGCCGCCGTCGTCGTAAAACGTAGTGGCAAGAGTGCCATCGATCAGAATATCCAGCGATGAGTAGTAGGAATAAGACCCCTTGAAGACGGCCAGGGAAATTTTGCCGGTCGGGAAGAGGCCGTGCAAGTAGAGTTCGGCGATGCCGTTGGGATCGTCCGTGCTCGCTTTCAAACTTGTCATGCCAGAGTGGCTTCTCTTGACTGATCTTTGCCACGTGCTATTCAGTTTCAGGTCGGATCTCCAGTTGGGAGAGTGCCAATTGTCACTTTCGAAAGACTCTGTGAAATCGGTTAAGCGTGCGGGGACCGACTCGGCATCATTGATATCGGTTCCACTGATATATTCAAGAAGGTTGGTTGCTGCGTCGCCATCCAGATTCAACTCAGCGTCAGAAGCGTCATAGGGTGACAAGCCGGCTGCCAGTTCTACCGTATCAGGAATGCCGTCGCCATCTATGTCGTTGTCGCAGTCATCACCGACCCCGTCTTCATCAAGGTCGGCTTGGCCGGGGTTCGATATGTCGGGACAGTTGTCGGCAAGGTTAATGATGTCATCGCTGTCAGAGTCAGCCTGATTAAAGGGATCAAGCGAGGAGACTGTCAGCCCGGACGGCCCCTGCCTGAGCACAACAAGGCGCGACTGGTAATCCAGAATGCGAGTTTCATAGCCGTATCCAAGAGAAAACTCGGTGGTTCTCTCGAACTGATCACTCCAGAATTGAAGCAGGGTTTTTCCATCCTTTTCTTGAAGAGTGAAAAGTTGCTTATCAATCCAGGTGGCATCATTAATGTTGTTGGAAAGGGCGTTGTCCAGCGTGAGAGTGGAGCTGTTATATAGATGACCGGCCCCCGTCAGGATATGGGCATTGTCATCACTGATGCGTAGCGGATAGGTGATGGGATAGTCGCCGTGATAAGGGGAGTCGCCATGAGCGCCGAACATGCCGGAACCCTGATCCAGCTCGATCCACTCAATATCATTCGGGCTCGAACCATCTCTGAAGTGGTAGATTCTCTGGGCGTCAGCATTCCATACGTATTCCCTTCCTGATTTTCTCCACTCTACCGAGTCAGCCGCACTGCCATTGATATCGAAACTATAGTGCCGTTGCCAAGCCCCTGATGCATCGGCGGCGAAGACAAAGTCGCCGGCAGCTAGCAGTCCTGACACGGGCTGGGCTAGGGCAGTAAAAAAACGTTCGATGCCATCATTATTAGCCGTATCAAAATAGGTGATCAGGCCTGATGAGTAGGCGAGATAAAGACGGGAATGGCTTTCGGAATAGCTCATCCATGTCGGCTTTCCGCTTAAACCAAAGCCATGGAGCCATTTTTCTTCATCCAATGACCATATGAATATGGAGCTGTTGCTGGTATCCAGCACGAATAGGACGCCGGAGGTTTCATCCAAGGCAAAGCGGTCGCTAGTGATCAGACTATTCTCGGGATCCTTTGCCGGAATGGCTTGCGGAGTGGTGAAATCGGACAGGTTCACCTCAAACGCTGAAGCTGACGAGCCGTTGACGGTGAAGTAATGAACAACGGTGTCCTGGATGGTTACATGGGAAGGTGTAAAGCCCAGTTCATAAGAGCCCTGTAGCTTCAGGTTGCTGTCAAACCACTGAATGGCATTCCCCTTGGCGGCAACAAGATCAGAAGCGCTGCTGGACACATCATGGATATTGCCAATCAAGCTGCCGGCAAAATCCATGGAGCTGGCATGGTAAACCACGCCTGTGCTGTCAACGAGGTAATTCAATTCTGGTAGCGCACGAACAAAATCCGCTCTGGGGAAATCGCCATGATAAGGGGAGTCAGTAACGGAAAGGATATTCCCTGAATTATCTATTGTTACCTTGACAAGATCCGAGGGTGAGACGTTTGTGCTTCTGTAAAAAACACCATTCACAGAGGGAATCCCCTCGTAACTCGTTCCATCATATGAGAGATAGGTGTGTGTATCCGTTTTAGCCAGGGTTTCAGCATCAATCACGTTGGCGGTATTGCCGTCGCGATCAAAAACGAGAAGAAACCCGTTTATCAGTTCCATCCCGGCAATGCTGCCTGGCGAGTTATAGACAAACGTGCTCTCAGCGGTTTCCTGGTCGTAGCGTTTGATTTCACGGCCATGAGAGGTAAATACATATTTGTCATCTACCGCGAAGGTTTCTGCGTTGCTGTCTAGAAAGATCGGAGTAAGGAAAGATCGGCTTGCGGTGTCATAGACATCAATTTTGGCAGGATCAGAAAAAAGGAAGTAGCGTTTCCCTTGGGTTGCCTCTGAGCCTATAAAGTCGGCATTTGCTACACTAGACACAATGGCGGCAAGCAGGAAAAAAACGTGCGGCAGCGAATGCAACGCAATGATACGCAATGGAATATCCCCCAGTTTCAATCCCTCTGCCGACCGGACCGCCCTGATGATGTGGAGGGTGAGGGGTTAATATCGGGTAGCACTTTAGCAAAAAAAAAGGGCGAGCCGACATCGATTCGAGATGTATGGATGGAAGGCTTTAGCCTTGTTCGGGCTTCAGGGGCAGGAAGAACGGGGGGCTGACGGAGGCATGTAGGATAATGCTTACATCATTTTAAGAGATTGGGTGTGCGTGAAGCGACTCATCTGTTGAAATGGTGGACGCTGGGCGGTTTGCAGCCTGTATCACCTGGCATCCAGTATTCCCGGGGGTCTTGGATTAGAAAATGATGCAATGCCGAGGGCTTCATCGAACAGGAGAAGAAAATGAGTCAATCCAGAAGTGATAAGCGCCGCTATTCATCAAAGGTGGTAGATGGCCCGGGCAAGTCGGCCGGCCGTGCCATGTTGCGGGCAGTGGGCTTTACCGACGAGGATTTCCATAAGCCCCAGGTGGGTATTGCCTCCACCTGGAGCCAGGTGACCCCCTGCAATAGCCATATCGGTGAACTGGCGGAGCGGGCTTGCGCAGGGGCCGATGGCGCCGGTGGCAAAGGGGTGATATTCAATACCATCACCATCTCCGACGGCATTGCCAATGGCACCGAGGGGATGAAGTATTCGCTGGTGTCCCGCGAGGTGATTGCAGATTCCATCGAGACGGTGGCCGGCTGTGAAGGCTTTGATGGGTTGGTAGCCATTGGCGGTTGCGACAAGAACATGCCCGGTTGTCTGATCGGTCTGGCCCGGCTCGACCGGCCCAGCGTGTTTGTCTACGGCGGCACTATCCTGCCTGGCAAGGGCCACACCGATATCGTCTCCGTGTTCGAAGCCATGGGCGCCCATTCCCGCGGGGACATGGACCTGATCGAACTCAAGCAGATTGAAGAAACCGCGATTCCCGGTCCCGGTTCCTGCGGTGGCATGTACACCGCCAATACCATGGCCTCGGCCATCGAGGCGCTGGGCATGAGCCTGCCCGGCAGCTCGGCACAGAACGCGGTGTCCGAGGAAAAAGGGGAAGACTGCGTGCGGGCCGGGGCGGCGGTATTGAACCTGCTGGAGTTGGACATCAAGCCTTCCGACATCATGACCCGCCAGGCGTTTGAAAATGCCATCACCATTGTGATTGCTCTGGGCGGCTCCACCAATGCGGTGCTGCATCTGCTGGGTATGGCGCGCACGGTGGGGGTGCCGTTGTCCCTGGACGACTTTACCGACATCGGCAAGCGGGTGCCGGTGCTGGCGGACCTGCGCCCCAGTGGCAAGTACATGATGAGCGAGCTGGTCGCCATCGGTGGCATTCAGCCGCTGATGAAAATATTGCTGGAGGCCGGCCTGCTGCACGGCGACTGCCTGACCGTCACTGGCCGCACCCTGGCAGAGAATCTCGCCGGGGTAGAACCGTATCCGTCGGAGCAGGACATCATTGCGCCGTTGTCCGCACCGCTGAAAGCGGAAAGTCACCTGCGCATTCTTTACGGCAACCTGGCCCCGGAGGGCGCGGTGGCCAAGATCACCGGCAAGGAAGGTACCCACTTTTCCGGCTCGGCGCGGGTGTTCGGTTCGGAAGAGGAAGCCCAGGCACGCATCAATGACGGCACTGTGGTCGCCGGTGATGTGGTGGTGATCCGCTATGAAGGTCCCCGCGGCGGCCCGGGCATGCGTGAAATGCTCACCCCCACCTCGGCGATCATGGGACGGGGTCTGGGCAATGACGTGGCCCTGATCACCGATGGACGTTTTTCTGGCGGCAGTCATGGTTTCGTGGTGGGGCATGTAACCCCGGAAGCGTTCGATGGCGGCCCGTTGGCGCTGCTGGAAGACGGCGACCGCATCACCATTGATGCGGAGGCCAACAGCCTTGCCGTGGACCTGTCTGATGCCGAGCTGGCGCAACGTCGAGCGAACTGGCAGCAACCGCCACCGCGTTATACCCGTGGTGTGCTGGCAAAATACGCGCGCTTGGTAGGCTCCGCCAGCGAGGGGGCGGTGACCGACGACTTCTGAGTCGGAAAGTACCGGGTTCCGGTATTGCTGACAGAGCGAAATTGCGCTGTTCGCGATGCCGGAAAAGCGCGCATCATAGAGAGTAACCGGGGGCGTGACAGACGCCCCCGCCACCATTCTCAGCCCCGGATCCAATGCCGTTATGCAAGACAGCCCCATCACTGCCACCGTGGATTTCGACCGGGACGGCGTTCAGCACGGTTTTCTCAAACTGCCCCATTCCCATGACGGCTCCGCCTGGGGCAATGTGATGATCCCGATCACCGTGGTGCGCAACGGCGAGGGGCCTACCGCGCTGCTGTCCGGTGGTAATCACGGTGACGAGTACGAAGGCATCACCGCTCTGCTGAAGCTGGCCAACCGCCTGCAACCGGAAGACATTCGCGGGCGGGTGATCATCGTGCCCATGCTCAACCACCCGGCGGTGCTCAACGGCACCCGCACTTCGCCGCTGGATGGCGGTAATCTGAACCGGGCCTTCCCCGGCAACCCGGCAGGCACCCTGACGGAAAAACTTGCCGACTACCTCACTCGCTATCTGGTGCCACTATGTGATCTGGCACTGGATATTCACTCCGGTGGCAGCACTCTGGACCTGCTGCCCTTTGCCGCTACCCACCGCATGGCCGACCGGGAATTCGAAGCCCGTTGTCTTGCCGCCGCCACCGCCTTCGGTGCGCCCTACACGCTGTTCATGGCGGAGCTGGAAGGCGATGTGCTTTACGACAGCGTGGTGGAGGCTGGTGGCAAGGTGTTTGTCAGCACGGAACTGCGCGGTGGCGGCACCACTACACCGGATACCGTGGCGCTGGCCGAGCAGGGGGTGGACAACCTGTTGCGTTTTGCCGGCATCCTGCCCGGCGACCCAACGGTGGTGGCGTCGCAAGCCCTGGAGATTCCTGGCAGCGAGTATTACCGGGTCAGCGAACATCGTGGCCTGCTGGAATTTGCCGTGTCCCTGGGGGACACCGTTCGCGCCGGGGATGTGCTGGCTCGGGTGCATTCCCTGGAACGTACCGGTGAGTCTCCGGTGGAGTATTGCGCTCCCTGCGATGGGTTGCTGATCGGCCGCCGGCATCCGGCGTTGGTGAATGTGGGCGACACCTTTGCGGTGCTGGCGGTGCCGCGCTGACTGGTACCTCCGTGCACGTTAACAGGGCATAACAAAGCACAAACACCCTTGCTGGGCAGGCACTGCTAATGTTCTGTTGCTAACGACAACAACAGGACTGACGGAGCAGCCATGAGCGATACCAAATTTTCCCAGAAGGGCATGTCATTTCGAGAAAGCGTTGAACATATGGTGGACCATGCCATCGGCATCATGGGTCTTGATGCGGGCATGGGCAACGCCATGAAGGTGTGCCAGAGCGTAGTGCAAGTGTCCTTTCCGGTGGAGATCAACGGCAAGGCCGAGATCTTTACCGGCTGGCGCGCTACCCACAGTGATCACCGGCTGCCCTCCAAGGGCGGTATCCGTTACGCGCCTATCGTGGATCAGGATGAAGTGGAAGCGTTGGCGGCGCTGATGACCTACAAGTGCGCCATCGTCGACGTGCCCTTCGGCGGTTCGAAAGGCGGGCTGGTAATAGACCCGAAAAAATACCAGCGCCACCAGCTGGAAGCGATCACCCGCCGCTTTGCCCGCGAGTTGATCAACAAGGGCTACCTGAGCCCATCCCAGAATGTGCCGGCCCCGGACATGGGCACCGGCCCCCAGGAAATGGGCTGGATGGTGGACACCTACAAGCAGATGTTCCCCAACGACATCAATTACATGGCCGCGCTGACCGGCAAGCCGGTAGAGCACGGCGGGGTGCGTGGCCGCAATGAGGCCACCGGGCGGGGCGTGCAATATGCGCTGCGCGAGCTGTTCCGTCACCCGGAAGAAATCAAGCGGGCCGGGCTGTCCGGGTCTCTATCCGGCAAAAGAGTGATTGTTCAGGGGTTGGGGAACGTGGGTTATCACGCGGCCCACTTTCTGGAAACCGAGGATGATTGTCGCATCACCGCGATCATTGAGCGTGATGGCGCCATCATTAACGAAGACGGCTTGAATGTGGGCGCGGTGCGTCAGCACATTGTAGAAAGCGGTGGGGTGAAGGGCTTCCCCGGGGCCGAGTATCTGGAAGATGGCATCAAGGCCCTGGAAAGAGAGTGCGATATCCTCATCCCGGCGGCCCTCGAAGGGGTAATCACCACCGAAAACGCGCCACGCATTCAGACCCGGTTGATCGCTGAAGCGGCCAACGGTCCAGTAACGTTTGAGGCGGACCGGATTCTGCGCGAGCGGGGCGTGGAAATCATTCCCGATGCCTACTGCAACGCCGGCGGCGTGATCGTCTCCTACTTCGAATGGATTCGTAACCTGAACCACGTGCGTTTCGGGCGCCTGGATAAACGCTTCCATGAAGCCCGTGGCCAGCATGTCATCGATGCCATTGAGCAGGCCACCGATACCAAGGTGCCTGAGCATATTGCCAAGGAGCTGGCCCGTGGCGCCGACGAGTTCGACTTGGTTCGCTCCGGTCTGGATGACTCCATGCGTCTGGCCCTGCAGGAAATCATTCGCACCCGTAATACCAACCCGAAGATCGAGGATTACCGCATGGCGGCCTATGTGATCGCCATTGAGAAAGTCTCCCGGCATTACCGGGATATCGGCTTCTGAAAAAGAAGAGAGGCGCGGGGCTTACTCGATATTCTGGATCTGTTCCCGCATCTGCTCGATCAGTACTTTCAGCTCCACCGCCGCCGCAGTGGTTTCGCTGTCCACGGATTTGCTTGCCAGGGTGTTGGCTTCGCGGTTGAGTTCCTGCATCAGGAAATCCAGGCGGCGGCCGATGTGGCCGCCTTTCTTGAGGATGCGCCGTACTTCGCTGACGTGGGTGACCAGGCGATCCAGCTCTTCGTCCACGTCCATTTTCTGGGCCAGCATGACCAGTTCCTGCTCCAGGCGGTCCGGATCCGGGGAATCGATCACGTCCTGGATGCGGGTGCGCAGGCGTTCGCGCTGGGCCTCCTTGATGCGGGGAATGGCGGCTTTGACGATATCGATCTGGGTGCCGATACCATCCAGCCGGTCGATGATCAGCTGGCCCAGTTGCTCGCCTTCCCGGCGGCGGGTGTCGATGAGGGCGTCGAGGGCTTCATCCAGCAGGGACTGGGATTCGTTCTGCAGCAGCTCCACATCCAGCTTGCGGGTACTGAGCACGCCAGGGTGGCGAAGGATTTCCATGGGGTTCACCTGGCCGGGATGCTGGACGATATCACCCACCCGACGGGACACGTCGGAAAGCTGCTTCACCAGCTCTTCGTTAAGCTCCAGGGAAACCTCGCTGTCGTCCTGTTGATAGCGCAGGGTCACTTCCACCTTGCCCCGGGCCAGCGCCTTGCGGCATTTTTCGCGCACGCCGTTTTCCAGCGCCCGCAAGGCATCGGGCAGGCGCGGGCTCACCTCCAGGTAGCGATGGTTCACGGCTTTGATCTCCCAGACCAGGCTGTAGCCTTCCAGATGACGGTCGGCGCGGGCGAAAGCGGTCATACTGCAGATCATGTGAACCTCGAAACAGCTGCTGGAAAGGCCCCTTAGTCTAGACCAGGAGGGCCCGTCGGGCCTAATGACGCACCAGACGGGCAGAACCGCCCCTGCCTTTGCTACAATGGCGGCCCTTTTGCATTCAAGACACTTCAGGAGTTTCCATGCGTCCTTCCGGCCGAGCCCATGATCAGCTGCGTGAACTGAGCTTCACCCGCAACTACACCGTTCACGCCGAGGGCAGCGTGCTGGTCGCGTTCGGGGATACCAAGGTGCTGTGTACCGCGTCCGTGGAGGAAGGTGTGCCGCGCTTTCTGAAGGGCAAGGGCCAGGGCTGGATCACTGCCGAGTACGGCATGCTGCCCCGTTCCACCCACACCCGTTCCGGTCGCGAGGCCTCCCGCGGCAAGCAAGGTGGCCGTACCCTGGAGATCCAGCGTTTGATCGGTCGCTCCCTGCGTGCTGCCGTGGACATGAAAAAGCTGGGTGAGCGCACCATTTTCCTGGATTGTGACGTGCTGCAGGCCGATGGCGGTACCCGCACCGCCTCCATTTCCGGCGCCTGCGTGGCCCTGGTGGATGCTTTTTCCTATCTGCTGGAAACCAAAAAGATCAAGGATGACCCGCTCACCGGTCTGGTCGGCGCGGTGTCTGTTGGTGTCTACAAGGACGAGCCGGTGCTGGATCTGGATTATGCCGAAGACTCCAACGCCGGCACCGACATGAACGTGGTGATGACCCAGCAGGGCGGCTTTATCGAGATCCAGGGTTCCGCCGAGGGGGCTCCCTTTACCCGCGAACAGTCCGACACCCTGCTGGGGCTGGCGGAAAAGGGCATTGGTGAAATCATTCAGGCTCAGCAGCAGGTGCTGGGCTGGTAAGGATAGACAATGAAGAACTACAAGAAGCATTTTCTGCGTTTTGCCCAGGAGCGCGAAGCGCTGAAATTCGGCGAATTTACTCTCAAGTCCGGTCGCAAGAGTCCGTACTTCTTCAATGCGGGTACGTTCAACACTGGTGAGGCTCTGGCGCGGCTGGGTCGTTATTATGCGGACGCCATCGTCGCCTCCGGGCAGGAATTCGATATGCTGTTCGGACCGGCCTACAAAGGCATCCCGCTGGTGGCGGCGGTATCGGTGGCGCTGGCCGAGCACCATGGCCGCGATCTGCCCTGGGCCTTTAACCGCAAGGAGGCCAAGGATCATGGCGAAGGTGGCTGGCTTGTGGGGGCGCCCTTACAGGGTCGGGTGCTGGTGATTGATGATGTGATTACCGCAGGCACCGCCATCCGCGAAGTGGCGACCTTGTTCGAGAAGACCGATGCCACCATGGCGGGGGTCATGGTAGCGCTGGATCGCCAGGAATGCGCCCAGGAGCCTTCCGAAGCGGGAAGGGGGCTGTCAGCGATTCAGGAAGTGGAGCAATCTTTGGGGGTGCCGGTGGGCAGTATCGTAGCGATGAACGATATTATCCACTGGCTGGAACAGCAACCGGATAGTGAGCCCATGGTGTACCGTATGCGGCAGTACCGGGAGCGTTATGGAGTGGAATAATAATGAGATGTGTTGCTCTGATTCTGGTGCTGATTCTGTCAGCGCCAACACTGGCTGCGAGATTTGGGCAGCGTGCCAGTGAGCGCATGCCGGACGGAGCTTATTTTCGGCATGTGACTGCCGATGGGGTGGTGCACCTGAACCGTACTCTGACCACCGAGGCCATGCGTAGCGGTTATC
Source organism: Alcanivorax sp. (assembly GCF_051117345.1). Lineage (GTDB taxonomy): Bacteria > Pseudomonadota > Gammaproteobacteria > Pseudomonadales > Alcanivoracaceae > Alcanivorax. The sequence goes on along the minus strand of NZ_JBNPEC010000268.1, from coordinate 7,520 downwards.
AGTTGCTGGACCAGCACGGGCGGGTCCTTGAAGATGTGGATGGCGTTAATCTGAATGATGAAGAGGCCCGGCAGGTTCGTCTGCAAAAGGCTCGCCAGGCCCGTGAAGACAAGGAACTGGTGCGCCTGTATGCGGGCCCGGAAGATGCGGTACGCGCCAGGGATCGCAAGATCGATGCCCTGGAGTTGAGCATCAGCTATGAAGAAAACAGCCTGGCTCAGCTGCAGATGAAGCTGGATGACGAGATTGCCGTGGCGGCCCGGAATGAACGAGCCGGTCGCGATGTGCCGGAGGGTGTTAAGGAGGCCATTGAGCGCCTGAAGCGCCAGATTGAAGTGACGGAAGAAAAGCTGGTGGAGTTTGAAACCGATATCGACGCGGCAAAAAAGGAATACGCGCCGATCATCCAGCGGCTGAAGGAAATTGAGAAGGCAGAACGTTAACCCTGGGCTGTTATTTGTAGGCGCCTGCCTGCTGCAGGCAGGCGCCTACAGGACTATTCCCGGAACAGGGAGGGGATCAGCAATTCCCACTGCGCCTGCCAGTCTTGGCCAGGGCGGGTTTTGAAGCCTGAGCGAACGAATTGGGCAATACGCCCCTCGACCACTGCCAGCAACAGGTTGGCAGTAATGGTGGGGGTAGCTCGGGTTCGCAGCCCTTCCTTGAGCTCCGCGTCGCGCAGTACCTGCTTGAGCTGACTTTCCACCCGATCATAGAACTGCTGGATACGCTGGTGCAGGCGTTCATTCTCGCCGGTCAGGGCATCCCCGGTGAGCAGTCGGGTAATCCCCGGGTTGCGCTCGGTAAAGGCCAGCATCAGGGTCAGGATCTGTTCCACCTGGCCGGTGGCATCCCCTTCTTCGGTAATGCGATTGATGCGGGAGAAGATCGCCTCTTCAATAAACTCGATCAGCCCCTCGAACATCTTCGCCTTGCTGGGAAAATGCCGGTACAGCGCCGCCTCTGAGACCCCAACTTCCCGAGCCAGACCGGCGGTGGTGATACGCCCCCCGGGCCCGGCTTCCAGCATGTGGGCGAGCGACTGCAGAATCTGCTCTTTGCGCGACGGTTTTTTTTCGGTCATGTAGCGTCGTTCCCGATTTGTAAGCTGCAAGCAACAAGCTTCAAGCTGCAACGCGAGGGTGGCTGAGATATATATCATATGCCGTGCCCGCGCCCCAAATGTCATGACTGTGACGTTGCTTGCTTGTTGCCTGGCTCAAGCCTGGTTGTCGTTTTGTTTTGTTGTCTTGCCTGTTACGCCAGCGTATCACTGCCTGGCCTGTCAGGTGTCGTGCAAAACGGCCCTCTGCCGCTAGCGATGTACGCGGCGAGAGGGTTTTTCAGTCTGCACTGCACCTCAATCGTGTTGCAGCTTGAAGCTTGTTGCTTGTTCCTAGTTCTTGCTGATCAGGGTCCCGATACCCTGATCGGTAAGAATTTCCAGCAACACCGCGTGGGATACCCGCCCATCGATGATGTGAGCGGTGTGTACGCCGTTTTTTACCGCTTCCAGGGCACAGCCGATCTTGGGCAGCATGCCACCGTGGATGGTGCCGTCCTTGATCAGTTCATCGACCCGCTCGGCGCTGAGGCCGGTGAGGACTTTGCCTTGTTTGTCTTTCAAACCTGCCACATTGGTGAGCAGGATGAGTTTCTCGGCGCGCAGCACCTCAGCCATTTTGCCGGCGACGAGATCCGCGTTGATGTTGTAGCTGATCCCCTTTTCATCGACGCCGATAGGGGCGATCACCGGAATGAAATCACTGCCTGCGATCAAGTCGATGATGGTGGTATCGATGCCCTGCACTTCGCCCACATGGCCGATGTCGATGATTTCCGATGTCTGCAGGGCTGGATCGTTTTCGTCCTGGGCCTTGAGGAGCATCTTGCGGGCTTTGATCAGGCGTCCGTCCTTGCCGGTGAGGCCGATGGCCTGGCCGCCGTTGTGCTGGATCAGATTAACGATGTCCTTGTTGACCAGGCCGCCGAGCACCATCTGCACCACGTCCATGGTTTCCTGATCAGTGACGCGCATACCCTGAACAAACCTGGATTCCTTGCCCAGGCGTTCCAGCAGGCTGCCGATCTGCGGGCCGCCGCCATGAACGATCACCGGGTTGAGGCCCACCTGTTTCAACATCACCACATCACGGGCGAAGCTGTTTTTCAGCTCGTCGTTTTCCATGGCGTTGCCGCCGTACTTGATCACCACGGTGGCACCGGAAAAGCGCTGAATGTAGGGCAGCGCCTCAATCAGAATACGGGCGGTGTCGTGGGCACTGTTGGTGTCCATTGGGTCTCCTAGGGCATTAGCGTTAGCCGGGGAGTTGAAAGCTTAAAGTGCAAAGTTGAAACGCGAAGATGGCACCACGCTAACCGAAAATATTTTCTCCGCGCTTCATCCCTGGTGGGAAAGCGGGTACGACCTTGCCGAATACAAAATGCCTTGCCCGCGCTTTTCAACTTTAAACTTTCAACTCCTCGGCTGCATGATTCTAACTCAAAACGGCAATTCCAGGCTGTCGTCCACGGCCTGCAGGTGCTTGCGGAACTGTTCCTTGACCCTTTCCAGGGCGTCTTCATCGCGGCCTTCGAACCGGGCCACCAGCGACGGTGTGGTGTTTGAGGCGCGCACCAGGCCCCAGCCGTCCGGGAAGTCCACCCGCAAACCATCAATGGTGGTGGGGCGGCCGCCGGCGAATTGTTCGGCGCGAGCGGTGAGGGCATCGACAAGGGCAAACTTGTTTTCTTCGCTCACATCGATGTACAGGGCCGGGGTGGTGAGACCGGTCTTCAGGCCGTCGAACACCTGGCCGGCGCTGTCATCCTGAAGAGAGAGGATTTCCAGCAGACGAGCACCGGCGTAAAGGCCGTCGTCGCAGCCGAACCAGCGGTCGGCGAAGAAGATATGGCCGCTGATTTCGCCGGCCAGCGGCGCACCGCACTCTTTCATTTTGGCCTTGATTAGCGAGTGACCGGTCTTGTACATCATCGGGCGGCCACCATTCTTGCGGATAATGGCCGGCAGAGCCCGGCTGCATTTTACGTCAAACAGGATGTCTGCCCCCGGGCTGCGCCCCAGCAGATCTTTGGCGAACAGCATCAACAGGCGGTCGGGCCAGATGATTTCGCCGCTGTTGGTGACCACAGCCACCCGATCAGCGTCGCCATCAAAGGCCAGCCCAAGATCCAGGTTTTCCTGCTGCACGGTGCGGATCAGGTCGGCCAGATTGTCCGGGTTGCCCGGGTCGGGGGCGTGATTGGGGAAATTGCCGTCGATCTCGGTGTACAGGGGGGTGACTTCACAGCCAAGTTGTTGGAAAAGGCGTGGTGCCAGTTCGCCGCCAGCGCCGTTGCCGCAGTCGATGGCGATTTTGAGGGGTCGCGCCAGAACGATATCGCCGAGAATGTCGTCCAGATAGCGATCGGCGATATCGCGCTCTTCCTCGCGACCTTTACCTTCACTGAAGGCCTTGCTATTGATGCGTTCCTGCAAGGCAGTGATGCGGTCGCCGTAAAGGGTATCGCCATTGATGACGATCTTCAGGCCGTTGTGGCTGGCCGGGTTGTGGCTGCCAGTGAGCATGACGCCGCTACGGGTTTCCAGCACTTCGGTGGCGTAGTAGAGCACCGGGGTGGGGACCAGTCCCAGATTGATCACGTCGCGGCCTGATTCCAGCAGGCCCTTGATCAGCGAGCGGCTCAGTTCGGGGCTGGACAGGCGTCCGTCCCGGGCCACCAGTACGCTTTGCTGGCCGGCTTCGCCAGTTTCGGCGCCGATGGCGCGGCCGAGCAGATACACCCCCTGGGCGGTGAGTGTGTCGCCGGCTACACCACGGATGTCGTAAGCCCGGAAGATGCTGTCCGGCAGGGTTTCGCCTTGCTCCTCGTCCATCAGCAGAATGCCGTCGTCGCTTTCTTCCACCACGACCAGGTCTTCCGACTGTTTTTTGACAGCGGGGCGGCCCGCCCCGCCCCGCTCACGGAGCTTGGTTGCCATGCGTGCCTGGGCGTCGTTGACGGTGGTAAAAAGCGGAAAATGGAAATGATTGCGGGCGCTGACGCCGGGTTGGCGCGCCAGTTCGTCGCAATAACGGACCATTTCGGCGCAATCCTGTTTGAGGAATCGGGCCAGCAAGCGGTTGACCACCAGGGTGCCGAGTAACAGCAGTACGATGCCCAGGGCCACAACAATGGTGCTGATTATCAGCAGATTGTTGTCGGTGGGGGGGAGTGGCAGTTGGGCCCCCACCGGGCCGGCAGGGGCGTCGGCACGGGTGCCATTGTTGTTGCCGGGCTGACTGAAGAGGCTGTTGCCTGCGAATGTTACCTGCAGCTGGCTCCCCGCGGGGGCCAGGTCTTGCAGGCTTTTCGCCAATGCGCTGAGAGGCAGTTGCAGCAGAAGGGCGCCACTCTGGTTGCGGGTGGCTTTCACCAGAATCAGGGTGGGGGGCTGGCCGGCGATGATGACCGGGCCCGGTGACTGGCCCAGACGGACTTCCTTGAGCAGTTCCTGGGCGGTATAACTGAAATCGTCGGTGTTTGCTCCTCGGCGTGGCACCAGCCGCAGGCTGGCTTCCGGTAGCCATTGGTGATGACGGGCGTTGAAATCCGCGACGGTGTCGGTGGCTAGTGCCTGGTCCACATCATTACGGGTTGCCAGCAACGCCAGCTGTTGTTGATACGCCTGGATACGGCTCTGGCCCAGGTTGGCGATGGACTGGGCAAGCTGCGTGGCGTTTTGCTGTTGTTGTGCCGCGTCTGCCACCCTGGTCTGATAAAACCAGGTGGCACCGCCGGCCACCAGGATGGCCGCCAGGGCGGCAACCAGCAAGGGTGCCAGTGGCTTGAACACGCTGACGTCGGCGCGTTTATTATTCTTGTTGTTGTTCCCCATATCCCCTCCGGATCAGGCTCAGTGACGGCCGCTGTGGCCGAAACCGCCGCTGCCCCGCTCAGTGTTGGTGAAAGTCTCCACCTGTTCCAGTTGCACCTGCATCACCGGCACGATCACCAGCTGGGCGATGCGCTCGCCGGGCTCCACGGTGAATGGCTGGTTGCCCCGGTTCCAGCAGGACACCATCAGCTCGCCCTGGTAGTCGGAATCAATCAGTCCCACCAGATTGCCCAGCACGATGCCGTGTTTGTGGCCCAGTCCGGAGCGCGGCAGGATCATGCCTGCATAGCCGGGATTGCTGATGTGGATAGCCATGCCGGTGGGCAATAACTCGGTCTGCCCCGGTTCCAGTGTCAGTGGCTCTTTTACCATGGCGCGCAGGTCCAGGCCGGCGGAGCCGTCGGTGGCGTAATGGGGCAGTGGAATCGTGTCGCCCAGTCGGGTGTCGAGAACGCGGTATTGCAGTTTCATGGTTTTCCTTTCGGTCAGGCAGCACGCTTCACGCTGCAGGCATCACGGGGGCGTGTTGCGTGCGGCATGGCGCGTGCCAGCGTCAATCTTTATATCGTATCGCAATCAGTTCGATCAGTTGTTTGGCAATCTGGGCCTTGGAGGCCAGCGGCAGCACCTTGTGGCCACCGGGCCAGATGACGGTGAGGGCGTTATTGTCGCTGTTGAAGCCCACATTGCTGCCGGACACATCGTTGGTGGCGATCATGTCCAGTTTCTTGTTCACCAGCTTGGCCTGGGCGTAGGCCACCACATCCCGGGTTTCAGCGGCAAAGCCCACGGTGAAGGGGCGTTTGTCGTGTTCTGCCACCGACGCCACGATGTCCGGGTTTTTCACCAGAGTGAGGTGAATTTCCTCGGTGGATTTCTTGATCTTGTGGTCGGCAGTGACGGTGGGGCGATAGTCGGACACGGCGGCGGTGGCGACAAAGACATCACAGCCTTCGGCCACAGCGTTCATGCAGGCGTCATACATCTCCACGGCCCGGGTCACATCCACCCGGTCTACCCGTGACGGGGTGGGCAGGTTTACCGGACCGGCGATCAGGGTAACCCGGGCGCCGGCTTCAGCGGCGGCTTCGGCCAGAGCGAAGCCCATTTTCCCGGAACTCTTGTTGGTGATGTAGCGCACCGGGTCGATGGCTTCGCGGGTAGGGCCGGCGGTGATCACCACATGCTTGCCGGTGAGCAACTGGTAATCGAATACTTCGGCGGCATTCTGGAGGATCTCCAGCGGTTCGAGCATCCGCCCTGCGCCGATTTCGCCGCAGGCCTGGCTGCCGCTGCCGGGGCCGAACACCTTTATGCCTTTTTCCTGCAGGATCAGCAGGTTTTTCTGGGTGCTGGTGTCCGCCCACATCTGCTGGTTCATGGCCGGCGCGATGGCGATGGGGGCGCCAGTGGCCAGGCAGAGGGTGGCGAGCAGATCGTTGCCATGGCCATGGGCCAGGCGCGCCATGAAGTTGGCCGAGGCCGGGGCAATCAGCACCAGATCTGCCCAGCGGGCCAACTCGATATGACCCATGGCGGCTTCCGCGGTGGGGTCAAGCAAAGTGGTATGCACCGGATGCCCGGACAGGGCCTGCATTGTCAGCGGGGTAATGAATTCGCAGGCCCCCTGAGTCATCACCACTCGCACCTGGGCTCCCACATCCTGCAGGCGGCGAACCAGATCGGCGGCTTTATAGGCGGCAATTCCGCCCGTGACTCCCAGAAGGATGCGTTTGTTCACCAGACGATGCATGCGAGAACCCTTATTGGCTGACGGCAATCATGGCAAATCTCGTCTGCCGATGCTGCCCCCGGAATGCTATTAATCGAGGCGCATAGGGTAGCACTGTAAAAGAGACGCGGCACGCAGCATGCAAGCACGCAACACGGAAAAGATCAGGAGCCGGAAGGTGGAAAGAGAGAATCGGCGCTATAAGAATTTGAGAGTTTGGCAGGGAGCGGTGGAATTGGCCGAAGCGGTATATGGCATGACCAAGGGGTGGCCGAGAGAAGAACGCTTTGGGCTGGCTGGCCAGATGCAAAGAGCGGCGCTGGGAATCCCGTCCAATATTGCCGAGGGCTATGGGCGTGGTGGTGATGTGGAGTTTGGCCATTTCCTTCGTATTGCCAGAGGCTCGTTGTTCGAGTTGGAAACACAGCTGATTGTGGCGGAGCGTCTGGGGTATAGCGGGAAAGAAGAGCTTCTTAATCCCATGATCGAAAAGGTATTTGCGCTGATGTCGGGCATGCTGAGAAAGCTGGAGGCTGCGTGATGTCTGATTATTCCATGTTGCGTGATGGCATGCCGCGTGGAGCGTTCCTGTGGCTATAACCGACTGGCCGGCGGATGAGCGGCCCAGGGAAAAGTTGCTGGCACGAGGGGCGGAATCCCTGAGTGATGCGGAGCTGCTGGCGATCTTTCTGCGTACCGGGCAGCAGGGTATGACCGCGGTGGACCTGGCCAGGCGGCAGTTGGCTGCGGGTGGCGGGCTTCGGGGTTTGCGGGATGCCGGGGAGGAGAGAATGGCCCGGTTGCCGGGGATGGGCAGCGCGCGGCGGGAGGTGTTGCTGGCCGCCCTGGGGGCTGGGAGGCGATACCTGTCCGTGTCGGCGGAGCGGG
>NZ_JBNPEC010000098.1:0-3847 GCF_051117345.1 Alcanivorax sp. | reverse complement strand
GGAAGAAGCCGCCCAGGGTGCCGAATACCCGCGCCAGCATGATGAAGTCGCCGGGCATTTTTTCCACCGGGTCATGCTCCAGGCGATCCAGCAGATGGCTGACCTGCTGCATCATTTCCTCGGCGCTGGGCCAGCCCTTATCCGGGTCCGGGTCAATAATGGCGTTGCGTACCTGATCGAGAATGGCGGCGACGAATGCCAGCAGGGTGTCTGGATTACCGCTGCGGGTGGTGAAACCCATGGCGGTAAGGGTGTCGGCAATCACTTGCTGATCGTCCACCACGCAGGCCTGCAATACCCTGAAGTAGCCGTGCCGTGCCGCATCGCTGAGACTCTGGGCACAACCGAAATCCAGCAGTACCAGGGTGTCGTCGTCGGTGATCATGATGTTGCCCGGATGCGGATCGGCATGGAATACGCCGCCGTGCAGCACCTGGGAGAACCAGGCGTCCAGCAGCCGGTGCAGCACCACACCCAGACGTTCCGGGTCGGTGTGGTGCAGTTCATCCAGCACGGTGGTGAGCTTGCGGCCGTGTACGAATTCGGTGGTCAGCACATGGCGGCTGCTGTGTTCTGCCACCAGGCCCGGTGTGGTGATGCCGGTGACGCCTGCCAGTTGCTCGCCGATCTGTGTCATTACTCGGGCTTCGCGCTCATAGTCCAGTTCTTCGCGCACGGTGCGCTGGATTTCACTGACGATGGTATCCATGTCCATGGGCGGCAGGGCAGATTTCACCGCGTCCATGAATACCTTTAGCAGGGTCATATCCAGCTCTACCACTTCGTCCAGGCCCGGGCGCTGTACTTTTACCGCCACCTCGCGGCCATCGTGCAGCCGTGCCCAGTGTACCTGCCCGATGCTGGCAGCGGCCAGCGGCTCCGGGTCGAAATCGGCAAACAGTTCGCTCAGGGGCTGACCGAACTCCTGCTCCAGCACCATGGCAATGTCATCGAAGGGCACCGGGCTGGCTTGATCCTGCAATACCGCCAGTTCCTCCACCCAGGCCTGGGGTAACAGGTCCGGGCGGCTGGACAGTAGCTGGCCGACCTTCAGGAAGGCGCCGCCTTGCTCCAGGGAGGTATCGCGGAAGCGACGGGCATTACGCTGGTGCAGGTTAGCCAGGGCGGCTTCGCGCATGCTGGCCGGCAAAAAGGCGGAGCGGGTGCCCCACAGGCGATAGCTCGCCACCACCTTGGTGAGCATCCAGCCGGTTTTGCTCAGCCGCTTGAGGCGTGTCGGCCAGCGGCGCGCCTCGTCGGCCAGGATCTGCATTTCCTCGTTCATCGCGTTGGCGCCACGGCCTACCGCTTTGCAGGCCTTGAGGGCCTGATCGGCAATTTCCCGGCCCTGCCAGGCGGTTTTCTCGATAGCACGGATACAGCCTTCCACCACGGCCAGCCAGGCCTTCAGGCCGCTGTCCTTCTGTTTGCGCTCGGCAAAGTCGTTGAGCGGCTGCCAGTTGGGCTCTGCCGGGGTGTTCGGAGTCTGATTCAATGACGTGTTATGCATTGGGCACGCCTCCACTTTGTGAATAGGTGTTCACAAAATAGGGGCGAAGGGAGGGTTTGGCAAGCAAAAGGGTTTACGACCGTTCACTTTGTAGGGCAATTCATGTTGGGCCGCTAATGGAATACGGTTCCTGGGCGTAAGGGAATGATGGCTCGGTGCTACCACGGGTAACCTTTCTTTGGTTCTTTCGTACTAAATTCAAAGAGTTACGTGTCTCGGTGTGATGGGCGGTAGTGCCGTATGGATAACCGGCACTGCAGGGGACGCCTCCCTCACCCACAGTGGACAGACTCCGATACTGGTTGGGAACGGCAGGTCGGTGCCCTTAACGATAATAACAACGTAATCAGAGGAACCTGATGACAACCACTACCAGGATGTTGGTACCAGCCGTGTTGTTGCTGGCGCCGGTGGTCCAGGCGCAATCTCCTGCGTCGCTGGAAGACATGGAGCGGCGTCTTGAGCAACTGGAAATGCAGCAGTATGAAAAGCAGAGCAACTGGAGCGATCGCATCTCCGTTAACGGCTTCATGACCTATGGCATTACCCGCCACGATGTTCATGTTCGCGCCAATAACGGTGACCCGATCGATTACATTGATCGTACTACCGACGAGATTTCCCACCGGGAGCTGTCGCGGGCGGGGATTCAGTTCAATGCAACCATCAGCGATGAGACCAGTGCCACCGTACAGGTGCTGGCCCGGGGGCGGGATGATTATGATGCCCAGGTGCAGTGGGCCTACCTGAGCCATGATCTGTCGCCGTCGGTGACGGTTCGCGCCGGGCGCATGGTGCTGCCGTTTTTCATGCATACCCAGTACAACAATGTGGGTTACACCTACCACTGGGCGACCTTGCCCGGTGAAGCCTACGACGTGGTGCCGTTTGACACCATGGAAGGGGTGGACCTGAGCTGGAATCTGAACACCGGTCCGGTTTCCCATCGTCTTAATGTGTATGGCGGTGCCACCGATGTGCCCAGTTTTTCGCTGCCGGCACCGGTGGTGTATGAAGTCAGCGAGTTGACCGGTATCAATCTGACCAGCCAATGGCGGGACTGGACCAGCTGGCTCAGTTACAGCCACGCGGAAGTGACTCTGGATCTGACCGACCTTGCTGGCCCTACGGGTCTGCCGGTGGCGGCACTGGAAGCGCCAGTCAGCCTGGACGAAGCACAGACCTATATCAGCAGTGTGGGCCTGCAGTATGACAATGGCGCCATGGTACTGATGGCAGAGCGTACCCAGCTGGGTATCGAAGGCTGGTTCCCTACCAAGTGGGGCGGTTATGTCAGTGCAGGGTATCGTTTCGGGCCGTGGATGCCGCATGTGACCTGGGGGGCTGCCAATGCCCACGGCGTCAGTGAAGCACAGAGCGAGGGACCGGTTGCCGCCAACTTCTCTGCAGCCAATCAGGTGCGCAGTAAAAGCTGGACGCTGGGGTTGCGTTACGAGCTGGAAGTGGGCGTTGCCGTGAAGCTGGAAGCCCAGCGCTTTTATGACATGAGCAACGACAAGATCATGACCAATGGTCTGTTCACTCCCCAGGGGTCGGCACCTTCCATCGAAGAGGAAGAACCGACGGTATTCCGGCTCACCGTAGATGCGGCCTTTTAAGGGAGAATGATCATGTTGAAGAAAGTGTGTGCTGTCTTCCTTGTCCTGTGCTGCCCCGCGTTATCATCCGCCGGCATGCTGGTGGTAGTGGCGGAGTCTTCGCCATTGGCGCAGATGGATCGTCATGAAGTGCGTCAGCTTTATATGGATAATGCGTCCCGCTTCGACGGTCATTCCGTGACCGTGCTGGATATGCCGGAGGGCAGCCAGCAGCGCGAACGTTTCTATGAGGGCGCCACGGGTAAATCCGCCTCTCAATTGAAAAGCTACTGGGCCAGAATAATTTTCACTGGCCAGGGTATGCCGCCACGCCAAGTGAAGAACGCCCGGGACATGGTACAGAAAGTAAAGCAGAATCCCGCTGCCGTTGGCTATGTAGAGGAAGCGGATATGCAGGAGGGGTTACGGGTGTTGTTGCGTTTGCCATGACGGGCAGTTGCAAGTTTCAAGTTGCAACGCTTAAGAGCGATAAGCCAATCGATAACCATGACCGCCGCGATCCTGCGGCGGTTTTTTTTGATGATGTATAACCAGCCCTGAATCGCGGCCACTGCCGATGCCGCCTCTAACAACCTCATCCGCGTTGAAACTTTCAACGTTGAACTTGCAACTGCTTTACCCGCCTAGCAAGCGGTTTTCCGCTGCTTCCACCGCTTCCAGCGGACCGTACAGAATCACCGTATCTCCCGGCTCGAGAACCAGTTCTTGATCGGGGCTT
>NZ_JBNPEC010000204.1:0-3894 GCF_051117345.1 Alcanivorax sp. | reverse complement strand
CCCGACGGACTACTATGATCAGTTACCGATACCGAAGACGCGGGGCAATCCGATGGTAAGGATCATGGAAGGAACGGTAGGGGCAGTTAACAGTTAACAGCTCGCGAGCTGGTTTTCTCATGACCGATAGCAAAGAGGCCGCACCCATATTTTGGGTGCGGCCTCTTTCGTTTTTTCCTCTTCTTTTTAGCTGTTAACTATTCACTATTAACTGTTAACTGCTTCCCGCTTATCCATAAATCCGATGCACATTCCCTTCACTGTCCTGGCGCAGAAAATATTCGCTGTTTTTCAGCAGCTCGGTGAAGCGCTCTGCCGCCTGGATGTTGCCGTGCTTGAACAGGCAGCGCAGGTAACCGGCATCGTCGTAGTCGAATACCAGCAGCTCCAGTTTCAGTTCCGGGCTTTCCATATAGAGGGTGCAGTCACGGGCGTGGTCAGCAATGGAGAAGCCGGGCTCGCTGAGTTTGATCAGGCAGCCGAAGAAGTTGATGTCCACCACCTGCACCGGCTTGTTGAAACGGAAGCGGTCACCCACCCGGGATTCGCTGGTCACGTAGCCGTGATTGTTGCATGGCACCAGACGCTCGGCACGGCGACGCTCTATACGGTGGTATTCGCCCTTGCCGAAACGGCGGATGCCCTGGACCGTTTCCAGTGACTCGCCACGCAGGAAGGTGGAGAACAGATCCAGGGACACTTCGCGCTTTTCCAGCTGCGGCAGGTGATCCGCACCCTTGATCAGGGTGAACTGGGCATTGGGACATTTTTCGGCAAATGAAGCGTTTTCCCAGGGCAGGGTAAAGCTGTCGAACTCGCCGGTGGTGACCAGGGTATCGCATTCCGGATAGCCCAGCAGACCTTCCACGGACAACAGGCGACGGCCATTGATCTTGTAGCGCTCGCGCTCGTTGTCGGACAACCGCTTCATCTGCCGATAGAACAGCTTGCGGGCGGTGGGGGTGATGCCGGTTTCCTTCATCTTGTCGTAGTTGACCAGATAGAGCACCACCGCCTGACTGAACTCATCCATGCGACCCTGTTCCAGTACCCGCACAGACTCTTCCACCAGCATGCGCCAGCTTTTGCGCGGGCGAGTAACGATGCCAGCAACAATCAGCTTATCGGTGGCCTCGGGGTACTTGTACGCGAAGGTGCTAGCCACCGCGGAGCCAAGCGACAGACCCATCAGGTGCACTTTCTCGAGGCTGGACTGGCAGGTGAATTCGTACAGCAGGTCCGCCAGGTCTTCCATGCTGAGATCCGGCGCGATCTGGGTGTTATTGCCCAGGGACGGCAGGTCCACCAGTACCACCGGGAAATCCTGGTAGATCCGCTCGACGCAGTACTTGTAGGAGGTAAAATTCTGGAAGGCGCCACCCACCACCAGCAACGGCGGCTTGTGGGCATTGTTCGGATGCGAAAACGCCAGGTAGTCAATGCGCCACGGACCCACCCACAGTTGAAGTGGGGCAGCCTTGATGGCGGAACGGGTATATTCCTGATAGCGAATGCCCATAAGTGTCTGGCTCCGTTCAATTTTTTCTTGTTGTATCGGCTGCTCCTACCCGGCAGGATGGTGCAGGCCGTTTTGCGCCACACAAACGGTACACTCGTACCACAAAATCAAAGGTTTAGGCCTTATTGTGTAGCAAAGGTTTTCAATTCTTCACCATTTGTGTGCAAGCGTAAAGAGCCGGTTGTCGTTATAATCCACCTTTCAGAGCCTGCTTGTGGTCTACGCCCGCTGCGCCGGGGGCCATTTACCGCGGCAACGCCGTGGCATGTAGACCACAAGGGGGCCTTTAACCACTTTCAGTTTTGAGAATTATGGATATCCAGCAATACATGCAACGTCTTGGCGAACAGGCCCGTACGGCCTCTCGCGCCATGGCCCGGGCCAGTTCCGGTGACAAGGACAAGGCACTGGCTGCCATCGCCAGCGCCTTGCGAAGCCACCGCAGCGCGGTGCTGCAAGCTAATCAGCAGGATCTGGAGAAAGGGCGCGAGAGCGGCCTTGACGCCGCCCTGCTTGATCGCCTGGAACTGACTCCGGCTCGTTTTGACGCCATGGTGGAAGGCCTGGAACAGATCATCGGTCTGGCCGATCCAGTGGGTGTGATCACCGACCTGGCCTATCGCCCTTCAGGGATTCAGGTAGGCAAAATGCGTGTGCCGCTGGGAGTCATCGGCATTATTTACGAGTCCCGCCCCAATGTGACCATCGATGCGGCGGCCCTGTGCCTGAAATCCGGTAATGCGGCGATCCTGCGCGGCGGTTCTGAAGCCATCAACGCCAACCAGGCCATCGCCGAGTGCATCCGGGTGGGCCTGCGCGAAGCCGGGCTGCCGGATACTGCGGTACAGGTAGTGGAAACCACCGACCGGGCCGCGGTGGGCGAATTGATCACCCACCCCGAGTATGTGGACGTGATCGTCCCCCGAGGCGGCAAAGGCCTGATCGAGCGCATCAGCAATGAAGCGCGGGTGCCGGTGATCAAGCATCTGGATGGCAACTGCCACACCTATATTGATGACCAGGCGGATATTACCAAGGCCATTAACGTGGCCTACAACGCCAAGACCCAACGCTACGGCACCTGCAACACCACCGAAACGCTGCTGGTGGCCAATGCCATTGCCCAGCAGGTACTGCCCGAACTGGCCGCGAAATATCGCGATGCCGGTGTCGAGTTACGCGGTTGCGAGCAGGCGCGAAGCATTGTCGATGGCATGCAGGAAGCCACCGAAACCGACTGGGGCGAGGAATACCTGGCGCCAATCCTGGCGGTAAAGCTGGTCCGTGATCTGGACGAGGCAATTGCCCATATCAACCGCTACAGCTCCGGCCACACCGAAGCCATCATCACCGAAAACTACACCCGGGCCCGGCAGTTTCTCACCGAGGTGGACTCCAGCTCGGTGATGGTGAATGCCTCCACCCGCTTCGCAGACGGTTTCGAATACGGCCTCGGCGCGGAGATCGGCATTTCCACGGACAAGATCCACGCCCGTGGACCGGTGGGACTGGAAGGCCTGACCAGCCAGAAGTGGGTGGTGCTGGGCGACGGGCACATCCGCCAGTAGTGCGCCCCACTCCCGACACCACACCGTTGGTGCTGTTCGGCGGCACCTTCGACCCCGTCCACCGGGCCCACATCAGTGCGGCCCGGTCGGTGTCGCGGGTACTCGGCGATGCCCCTGTGCATCTGCTCCCCAACGCTGTGCCGCCGCATCGCCCCCAGCCTCTGGCCGATGGCGAACAGCGCCTGGCCATGCTGGAGCTGGCCTGCGCGAACCTCCCCTGCCTGATCCCGGACGACTGGGAACTGCAACAATCCGGCCCCAGCTACAGCCTGCTGACCCTGCAACACTACCGTGAGCAGATCGGTAATCGCCCACTGGTTTTTATGATCGGCGCCGACAGCTTTGCCAGCCTGCATCACTGGCACCGCTGGCAGGCTTATGCAGAGCTGTGTCACCTGGCCGTAGTGCCGCGCCCGGACAGCCCACTGGCGGCTGACGAGGTACTGGCCACGTTCCCGGAGACCGATCCTGACAGCCTTCGCCGACAGGCCAGTGGTTTGCGACTGATGCTGCAGCGCCCCTTTCTGGATGTATCCGCCACCGCCATTCGTCAGGCGCTGGCAGAAAAAGGGGATTGCCCGGCCCTGGACCCGGCAGTTGTTGCCCATATTCACCGCCACCATCTGTATAATGTGGCGAAATCACCTTCCCCCGAATCAGACACGAGGCCTCATGAGCGCTGACACCCCGCTACTGCAACTGGTTATTGACGCACTGGAAGAAGTCAAAGCCCGGAACATTACGCAACTTGACGTGCGTGAAATCACCAGTGTGGCCGAACACATTGTCTATGCCAGAGGCACCTCC
>NZ_JBNPEC010000110.1:0-3902 GCF_051117345.1 Alcanivorax sp. | reverse complement strand
CTTCCCGGTGGCCTGGAAGCTGGGCCTGTCCATTTCACTGCTGATTTTGTGCGGCATGACCATTCTAGGTTCCCTGCTGCTCAACAATCAGCTCGACCGCATGCGCGATCAGGCAGACACCTTCGGTGAAGCCATTGCCCTGCAACTGGCCAATACCATCCGCGAACCCCTGCTGGCAGATGACACCTTCCTGCTCAAGGTCCAGCTCAATAACCTGACCCGCAGCGACAGCGTGCGCGGCGCAGCGCTATTCGACCGCAGTGGCAACCTGGTCGACAAGGCCGGCATTTTACCTCTGGCCGCCAACCCGCTTCAGGAACAGATCAAGCGCTGGGAGCTGCAGGATGAACCGGTCACCACCTACTACGCTGCGGTGGATGTGAGCGACACCGTCGCCGGTTACACCGCCATTTCCCTGTCCGACCGCCCGATCATGGCCGCCCGGGAGTCGGTACAGGGCACCATGATCAATGCCACGCTGATCATGAGCGTGATCGCCATCATCGCCTCGTTCCTGATCAGCCGTCGGCTGGCCCGTCCTATTCATGATCTACTGGCTGCCACCAGTGCCATGCGCCGGGGTGATCTGAACTACCGGATTCAGGATCGCCGCAATGACGAAATCGGCGGTCTCATTGAGGCCTACAACACCATGGCCCACGGCATGCTGGAAAAAGATCAGGTAGAGCAGGTATTGAAGCGTTTTGTCAGCCCGTCGGTGGCACACAACATGATGGCAGACCTGGACCAGGTGCAGCTGGGTGGCCGCGATGTCCATGCCACCGTGGTATTTGCCGATATTGTCGGCTTCACCCGGCTGTCGGAAACCCTGCCGCCGGATGCCATTGCCGACATCCTCAATGTCTATTTCGACGCCATCACCACCGCCACTACCTTCTACCGTGGCACCATCGACAAATACATGGGCGACTGCGCCATGATTGTCTTCGGGGTGCCGGAGAAGGATGACGAGCACCTGTTTCACGGGCTGTGCTGTGCGGTCATGATCCAGAGAATGGTAGAAAGACTCAACGAGCAACGTCGCGCCCAGGGCCATACCACGGTGGAATTCCGTATCGGTATCAATTCCGGTGCCATGCTGGCCGGCAACCTGGGCTCCCGGGAGCGAATGCAGTACACCGTGGTCGGCGATACCGTCAACCTGGCGTCGCGCCTGTCCAACATGGCCGGCGGCAATGAAATCATCGCTGCTTCGCCACTACTGGCCAACCCCAACATCGCGTCACGGGTGCGCGCCACCGAGTACGGCGCCATGCGCATTCGCGGCAAGGCCGAACCGGTGGGCACGTTCCGCATTGATGGCGTGCACGCCCTGTCAGAAACCCTGATGGAACAGCGCATCGCCCAGTTCCTAGCGAAACAGAATACGGAGTCGCAACGTGCGTAAGGCCAGCCTGGTAATGGCCGCGCTGCTCGGCGGCTGTGCCACCCTCGGCGATCCGGAGCAACGTGTCAGCGAAGCCCTGGCGAACGATGATTACGCCGGCGCAGCAGCCATCATTGAAGACACGCCCCCGGATCACGACCAGTATGCCCTGCTGCAGGAACAGTACCCGGGCATCATCCTGGCCAGCGACCAGTACCGCCAGCGCCTGATTCTTGAAGCCGAGGCCATGAGCCGCCAGCAACGCTGGGAGCAAGCCCATAGACTGATTGAAGCGCATCGTAACAAGGTGGTGGACCCATCCGCCCTGGACGAACTGCTTACCGCCCTGAGCAGCCTGGAAGAATATCAGCTCAACCAACTACTGGCTGAGCGTCGCCGGAACCAGGCTCTCGCCCTGCAGAACAGTGCCGGCCTGACGGACAAGCTAAGCGGCTTTCACCTGCCCCGCGCCAAACAGGAACGCCAGCAACTGGCCGAGGAGCGGTTTTTTGTGATCGAGGAGCTGACCCGACTGGGAGAGTACTTTGCCCAGCGCCAGCAATGGCTGCTGGCTCGCGACCTGCTGAGCGCAGCTCACCGGCTGGCACCGGATCAGCCTCCGTCTGCGCAACTGGCCAAAGCACAACAGATTCTCAATGACGCCAGCCAACGGGCCCGGGCCCGACACAATCGCGCCCTGCTGACAGAAGCGGAACAACTGATGGCCCGTTACCAGCGAAATGGCCAGCTGGAATCCTTGCTGGCCGCCCGCCACTTCCTCAATCAGCATCAGGACAATCCAGTGCTGACAGACCATCGAGAACGCCTGGAGCAATGGGCCCGACGACGCTTTAGCGAAGAGATGAATACCGGCGAGGCCCTGTACGCTCGCGGCCAGTATCGCGAGGCCTATCGGATCTGGAAGCAGGTCGCCCCCCTGTACCCGAACGATGAAGAGCTGAACAAGAAACTGGAGCGCAGCCGACGGGTTCTGGCTAATCTCCGCAATCTACAAGACGAATGATCAGCCCCCCCCTTTTTTTGCCCTATGGGTGGCCAAATCGAACAAACCTACCGAATAACACATCCATCTCCCTTCAAGTTGGCAAAGATAGCTTTTATGTTTTCGATAACACAAAGGCAATGATTATCGAATAGGATTCAAATGGCTATTTGAAATAGCACACACCCACAATGAGGAAGGATCCTATGAAAATCACACAGATGACCGCAGCACTTTCTATTATCTCAGCTTCATTTCTTTCGCCTCCAGCATATGCAAGCTGCGATGATGTTTACATTAAGACCTCAGGGACATGCCCAGCAGAATCATCTCTTTCAGACAAGAAAGCAGTAAGAAACCCTCACGGCGATCCAGTGAATGTCACGGTTAAAATCAATTGGCGAGAAGGCAGTAAGACTGGGTCAAGATATAGAACATACAGCCTTTTCCCTGGCGAAGAAGAAACCCTTGGCTGCACTATAAGAAAGGGGCTACCGTATCCCATATATTACACTTATGAGGTTGCCGGCTGCGTTAACCAGTAAAGGGATACAAAAATATGTGGAGGGAGGAGCACTCAGCGCGCCCCTCCTTATTAAGCCCTGCATTCCTGCAGCTAATAATATAACCAGACCTGCCGAATCTTGAAGCAAGCGACACCACTACACTGATAACGAAGAACTGAAAAAGGGGCTGACACGCAACCGGCAGGTGCTGGCCAACTTATGCATCAAAAAAGACATTTAATAGGGACAAAGAAATAGACTATAAAAGTGCCCTTTAGCAGATCAAAAGCTATAAAAAACGCGCCGATTATGGCGCGTTTTTTATGCTGCTACGAGCAAGAATTTATTCCTGCACGGCATTCTCAAACTCAACGCCCTCGCCGGAGACATTTTGCTGGTCCTCGAAGGCATCTCGGTATTCCCGTGACACTTTCTGGCGACCTTCAAACACCTGTTCAAGGTTTACCGGCAACGGATTACCCACCACCTGCTCCAATTCACCCTTGCGATTCAATTCGAACTGCATGGCGGTAATGCCCATGTACTTCTGCCGGGTCATGCTCAGCAGCCGCTCGTTATCCGGCAGGATGGTGGGCCGTAAGAACACCATCAGATTGCTTTTCTCGCGTTTATTGCTAGTTGACCGGAATAGAATACCCAACAACGGAATGTCACCCAGTATCGGCACTTTACGTACTGTCTTGGTGATGTTGTCGCGAATCAAACCACCCAGGGCAATCGTTTCACCATCGTCCGCCAGCACCGTACTCTCCAGCTTACGGGTGGTGGTAACGATGTCCGCGGCTTCCCCTACGGAGTCCTTCACCTGAGAGTTTTCCTGCTCAAGCTCCAGACGGATGGTGGACAACCCGGCCACATGGGGAGTCACCTTCAAGCTTAGCCCCACATCTTCGCGCTGGATGGTCTGAAATGGGTTGGACACACCGGAACCGGTACTGGTGCTGGTGCCGGTGATAAAGGGCACGTTCTCCCCCACCACGATGGA
>NZ_JBNPEC010000078.1:0-20136 GCF_051117345.1 Alcanivorax sp. | reverse complement strand
GGGATAGCGCACATGGCCAATCCCCATGTTGCCTACCAGACGACGCATATGACGAGTGCGAAACACATCACGCACCATGCCGTTGTCTTTGCGAAGGTAGAGACGATCCCCGTCACAGGTAACGATACCGGCTGCATCCTGCCCCCGATGCTGAAGGACTGTCAGCGCATCATAGATGCCCTGGTTCACATAACTATGGCCGACAATGCCCACAATGCCGCACATGGTACTTTCCTCTCGTTAGGGCCTGTTAACACCACCGATATCAATGATGCTTTACACACCCTCGTTGCTTATACGTTCATGACCAGGGCGAGCAGCTTCTCACCCATGTCCCGAGTCCACGCTTCCATCATGACCAGATGCGGAACCAGAGTGGATTCTTGCCACCACGGGTCAGCGCCAAACATATGCCGACCCAAGGCTACCAGCACAACCATCAGCAGCACTCCTCGCAAGGCGCCGAAGACCATACCCAGTAAGCGATCAGTGCTGCTCAGCCCGGTAACGCGGATCAATTCACCGAGCAGATGGTTAATCAGGGCGCCAACCACCAGCGTCAGGACAAACAGCAAGCCGAAAGCAACGGCGGCTCGCAGGCTGGGGGTGACAATCTGATCTTGAAGTAGGAGATCCAGGGCCGGGCTAAACAGGCGCGCGATGATAAAGGCAGCCACCCAGGTGAGCAATGAAAAGGCTTCGCGGGTGAAGCCACGGCGCACGCTCAGCAAAGCGGAAATTGCGATGACGATCAGAATGATGGCGTCTGCCAGATTCATGTAAAGCGTGCTCTCACCGGCTTGATTCCTGAGGTAGCCCGGCGCACTTGTCCGCGCCCGGCTGCCCGGAAAATTCAGAGGGCGAAGTTTAACAGAGGCAGGAGCACTTGCCCATGGATACGCCCAATGGACGACAGCAATCAGGGTGCATAAATCCGCACCAGCCCCTTGAAGCCAAAACGGCTGTCATCCGTCAGCTGCTGGCGGGTTCGCTCGGCATCCTTCTTGTGGATTTCCGGCCCCACCATGACGCGATGAACGACCTTGCCCTGGTGACTGTCGGTTTCGCTATAGGCCCGATAGCCAGCGGCTTTCAGCTTGTCCACCACACCTGCGGCATTATCTGCGCTGGAATAACTGCCCACCTGGACCACGAAACCGGCAAGAACCGGACTATCATCCGGTTTGACAGGCGGAGGTACCGGCGCGTCGTCGATAACCGGTGCTGGCTCGCTGTCTTCACGGACATCATCGGCGTTGCCCGCCTCTGCCTGCAGCTGCTCTTGCGCAGCCGCTTTGACAGCCTCGCGCTCGGACTGGATGCGTTCCGCTGCAGCGCTTTCCATATCGTCGGAGACCACCGGTTCCACATTCACCGCGGTCATCTCTGGCTGATCCGGTATTTGCATATCCAGCGCATTGCGAATCTGCTCCGGCGACCGGAACACAAAGGGCGCCAGGACGGCCGCCAGAATCAACAACAGGACAATGCCGATAATGCGCTGGCGGGTTCGTTTATCCACCTTGCTCTCCCCTCGCTTCCGCAACGGTATAGAAAGACCCGAAGATTAGCACCTGATCGTTGCTCTGTGCAGCATCCAGGGCACCCTGCACTGCCTCGCGCACACTGTGATACTGGCGGGATGAGGCCTGAGCCGGCAAGGCAGCGGCCAGTCTGGCTGGCGATGCCGCCCGAGGCATGGCCGGGGCAGCGAGATGCCAGCTCACCGACTGACCGGCGAATAACGCCACCACATCCTCAATGGGCTTGTCCGCCATCATTCCGAACACCAGATGCCGTCGGCCTTCGCAGAGCGGCAACAGTTGCAGGAAGCGGGTCACCGCCGGCAGATTGTGGCCAACATCAAACCAGCAGGGGCGTCCCTGCAGCTGCCGAAATTCACAACGCCCGAACAGAGCCACATCAGCCACCGCTGCGCAGTCCTGGGTGGTAACCAGGACTCCAGCCAAAGCAAGCGCCTGACACGCGGTCGCCAGGTTATCCCGGCCCAGAGTCACCATGCCGGGAAAATCCAACTCGCGACCATCACAGAGCGTCACACCCTGCTCATTGAGGCGAAACTCACGGCCGGCAAACACCGGCTCAACCCCATAGTGGTCTGCCAGCGTCGGCAGATTTTGCGGCCAGTCTGCCTCGCCGAACACCAGCGGCCTGCCGGGGCGGGCAATGCCACATTTTTCGCCGGCAATGGCCTCGCGGGTGTCACCCAGCCAGTCCTGGTGATCCAGCCCCACAGAGGTGACTACTGCCACAGTCGGGTCGACGATATTCACCGCATCAAGCCGTCCACCCAAGCCGACTTCCAGCAGCACCAGGTCCGCCCCGCTTTGCCGGAACAGCCACAGCGCCGCCAAGGTACTGAACTCGAAATAGGTCAGGGAAATGTCCTGGCGAGCCTGCTCCACCTGCTCAAACGCCTCACAGAGCTGCTGATCGGAGGCCAGCCCATCGGGCAGGCGCACGCGCTCATTGAAATGATGCAGATGAGGAGAGGTATACAGGCACACTCGACGGCCATGGCGATCCGCGAGAACCTGCATCAGGCGCAGGGTGGACCCTTTCCCATTGGTTCCGGCCACGGTAATCACCGGCACCGACATTGAATCCACCCCAAGACGACGGGCCACCTGGCGAATACGCTCCAGACCCAGTTCGATTTCGGTGGGATGCATGGCCTCGATCCGCTCCAGCCAGGCGGCCAGAGCGGAAGCGGCAGAGTCTTCAGTCATCAACAGTCTGGAGGGGCCAGCCCATCATGTTCGCCAGCAGGCGATGGAGGGTGTCGCGCATATCGTGGCGAGCCACGATCATGTCGATGGCACCGTGATCCACCAGAAATTCACTGCGCTGGAATCCCTCAGGTAATTTCTGTCGCACGGTCTGTTCAATCACCCGGGGGCCGGCGAAGCCGATCAAGGCATTAGGCTCCGCGATATTCACATCACCCAGCATGGCCAGGGACGCGGAAACGCCGCCATATACTGGATCGGTGAGCACGGAAATAAA
Organism: Alcanivorax sp.; assembly: GCF_051117345.1. GTDB lineage: Bacteria > Pseudomonadota > Gammaproteobacteria > Pseudomonadales > Alcanivoracaceae > Alcanivorax. The sequence continues at coordinate 17,109 of NZ_JBNPEC010000078.1, read as the reverse complement.
GGGCAGGCCTGCCTGGCGCATCTTTTCCAGCGCCGCGCTGGTCTTGGCCATCTGCATCAGGGAGAACAGGGCTTCCTGCATACGCGCCCCGCCACTGGCAGAGAAACACACCAACGGCAGTTTCTGCTCCAGGCACACATCCACGGCACGGACAAAACGCTCGCCGACCACCGAGCCCATGGAGCCCCCCATGAAGTTGAACTCGAAGGCACAGGCCACCAGGGGCTCACCGTGTAGGGCGCCTTTCAGGACAATCAGCGCATCGTTCTCTTCGGTGGCTTTCTGGGCAGCAACCAGGCGGTCCTTGTACTTTTTGGAGTCCTTGAACTTGAGGCGGTCCACTGGCGCCAGTTCGGCACCGATTTCCGTCTGGGCTCCCTCGTCAAGAAACAGCTTGAGCCGCCGCCGCGCATTGATGCGCAGGTGATGCTCACACTTCGGGCAAACATCCATGTTGCGGTCCAGCTCGGGCCGGTACACCACCCCGTCGCAGCGCGGGCATTTACGCCACAGCCCCTCGGGAATGTTGTTGCGCCGGTTTTCCTGGGGGCGACGTACTGCAGGCAGGATTTTCTCCAGCCAGTTGCTGTTGCTCATGCAAAGGTCCCGTTACTGATCCATAGCGTTGCGCATAGCCGCCAGGATGTCACTGATGGCCTTGTTGATGGCCTCCGGGTTATCCGGGTTGGCAGCAATCTGGTTCACCAGAGCACTACCAACAACCACACCATCGGACACCCGACTCACCGCCTGCGCAGATTCAGCGTCTTTGATACCAAAGCCGACACCAATGGGCAATTGAGCAAGGTTGCGAATTGTTTCAACCCGGGTAGCCACCTCATCCACATTCAATGATGCGGAGCCGGTCACGCCCTTCAGGGAGACGTAATACAGGTAGCCGGACCCGGCCTTGCCAATCAGCTTGATACGCTCATCCGAGGTGGTCGGTGCCACCAGGAAAATCATATCCAGCTCGTGGGCATCCATCACCGGTTTGATTTCCAGCGCTTCTTCCGGTGGCAGATCCACCAGCAGGATGCCATCCACGCCGGCTTGTGAAGCCGCCTTGGCAAAGTTTTCGTAGCCAAGCGCTTCCACCGGGTTCAGATAGCCCATCAGTACTACCGGGGTCTGGGCATCCTGCTCGCGAAATGCCTTTACCATGGCCAGCACATCATGGGTAGAGGTGCCGTGGGCCAGGGCCCGCTCACAGGCCTTCTGGATCACCGGGCCGTCGGCCATGGGGTCCGAGAAAGGCACCCCCAGCTCAATGATGTCGGCACCCGCTTCCACCATGGCGTGCATCAACGGTACCGTCACTTCCTTGCTGGAATCACCGGCGGTCACAAAGGGAATCAGGGCCTTGCGCTTTTGCTCGGCCAGCCGCTGAAAACAGCTTTCAATACGACGCATTACTGCTCCTTAAAATTCAATGCCATCGATGGCGGCGACAGTCAGAATATCCTTGTCGCCACGACCGGACAGGTTGATGACGATGTCCTGATCCGGCGACATGGTCGGAGCCAGTTTACGAGCGTAGGCCAGCGCATGGGCCGATTCCAGGGCCGGCATGATGCCTTCTACCTGGGTCAGCTCGCGGAACGCCGAGAGAGCCTCCTTGTCATCCGCCGACACATAGTTAACCCGGCCCAGGTCCTTCAACCAGGAATGCTCTGGACCCACACCAGGGTAATCCAGGCCAGCGGATACGGAATGGGTTTCGATGATCTGGCCGTTATCGTCTTCCATCAGATAGGTACGGTTACCGTGCAACACACCCGGCCGACCGGCGCTCAACGGCGCTGCATGGCGGCCGGTTTCGATACCGTCACCGGCGGCTTCCACCCCGTACATGGCCACGTCATCGTCATTGAGGAAGGGGTGGAACAGACCGATAGCATTGGAGCCACCCCCTACACACGCCACTAGCGCATCCGGCAGCTTGCCGGCCTGCTTCAGGCTCTGCTCGCGAGCTTCGCGACCAATTACGCACTGGAAATCACGCACCAGCAGCGGATACGGATGCGGACCAGCCACGGTACCAATGATGTAGAAGGTATCGTCCACATTGGTAACCCAGTCACGCATGGCCTCATTCATGGCATCTTTCAGGGTTTTCGAACCGGACGTTACCGGAATCACCTCAGCGCCCAACAGCTTCATACGGTAGACGTTGAGCTTTTGCCGCTCCACATCCTCGGCACCCATATACACCTGACACTTGAGCCCCAGGCGGGCCGCCACAGTGGCGGTTGCCACGCCATGCTGCCCTGCCCCGGTTTCCGCAATCACCCGCGGCTTGCCCATATGCTTGGCCAACAGCGCCTGGCCAATGGTGTTGTTTACCTTGTGGGCACCGGTGTGGTTCAGGTCTTCACGCTTGAGCCAGATCTTTGCACCGCCGAGCTGCTTCGACCATCGCTCCGCCAGATACAACGGGGACGGGCGGCCCACATAGTGGGCCAGGTCGTAGTCGAAATCCGCGCGGAATTGCGGATCATCCTTGAGACGCTCATACATGGCGGCCAGATCGTCCAGAGCCCCCATCAGGGTCTCGGAAACAAAACAGCCGCCAAACTGGCCGAAATGGCCTCGGGCGTCAGGAAAAGCAGAAAAATCAGGGCGTTCAGACACCAGCTACTCCTCGTATTTTCGCACTTTTGATAAAGGCGCGGATGGCGGACGGATCCTTGACCCCACCGCTGCGACCGCCCTGAACAGTCTTCTGCTCAACGCCGCCACTGACATCCACCGCCCAAGGCCGCACCTGTGCTACGGCATCGGCCACATTGCCCGGGTGCAGGCCACCGGCCAGCACCACGGGAAGGGACAGATCCTTGGGTAATCTGCCCCAGTTAAACGTCTCACCGGTACCACCGGGCACACCGGGCACATAGCTATCGACCAGCAGCCCAGCCGCCTCCCGGTATTCCATAGCGCAGCGATACAGATCCACTTCATCTTTCATGCGCACCGCCTTGATCCAGGGACGCGAAAAGCGGCTGCAGAACTGCGCGGGCTCATCACCATGAAATTGCAGCAGGTCCAGCGGTACCTGAGCCAGCACATGGTCAATGGCGGATTGCGACGCATTCACGAACAAACCAACCGTGGTCACAAATGGGGGCAGGCTGGCACATATTGCCGCCGCCCGGGCGACCGTGACGTAACGGGGGCTGGGCTCGTAAAACACCAGACCGATGGCATCGGCACCGGCGTTTGCCGCCGCCAGTCCATCCTCGATGCGGGTGATGCCACAGATTTTGACCCGGGGTATGGTCATGGGTTCTCCAGTGTATCAAAAGCCCGGCGGATTAGGGATGTTTCGGGACATTAGCCATAAATCATTCACTACTGCCCGATTGTTCATTATGCCTCAAGGGAATGCGGCAACCACAGGGGGCCAAGCGGCTCTCTGGGTAAATCGAAATGATCCGGGTATTCGATGTCCACAAGGTACAAACCAAATGGTGGTGCTGTTGCTGCCCCCTTGCGGCGATCCCCGGATTCCAGCACCTCACGAGCCCAATGGGCTGGTCGCTTGCCCGCACCGACGGCCATCAGCACGCCTGCCATATTACGCACCATATGCATCAAGAAGGCGTTAGCATGGGCTTCCAGCACGATCACTTTGCCAAATTCATGCAATTTTAGACTGTGCAGGGTCTTGTGCGGTGACTTCGCCTGACAGTGCACGCTGCGGTAAGCCGTAAAATCGTGGCTGCCGACCAGGTAAGCAGCCGCTTCACGCATGGCGTCGAGATTCAGCGGCCGGTAATTCCAGGTAACCTGATTGCGATACAGGGCCGGAGGGCGTGAGTGATTGTAGATCACGTAACGATAGCGGCGACTGACAGCTGAAAAGCGCGCGTGGAACTCCTCGCTCACCGGGGTGGCCCAGCGCACGGTCACATCCCGAGGCAGGTTGGTATTGCCTCCCATGATCCAGCTTTTCATTTCCCGGGGGGCATCGGAGTCAAAATGCACCACCTGACCGGTGCCATGCACACCCGCATCGGTGCGACCCGCACAGACCACCGACACAGGATGATCCGCTACTGTCGACAGCGCTTTCTCAAGGCATTCCTGCACGGTTCTGACCCCGGCCTGCTGGGTCTGCCAGCCGCGAAAGTCGGTACCGTCGTATTCAATTCCAAGGGCGATGCGGGCCATGGCAACCTCAGCTGAACAGGGCAAAGACGAAAGCTAAACCGCGAAAAGAGTGCCAGCCAACCGATAAATTTGGCCGCCTTCCCAAGGCCTGCTACGCGGGCAGGTCTTTCAACGTTTAACGCCTGCCCGGCGCGCGCTTTTCAACTTTGCACTTTCAACTCGTAACTGAAACAAAAAGGGGGCGATACCTTAAGGCATCGCCCCCTTTTTTCCTAGCGGCAGAGGATTAACCAACCTGCCCCATCAGCTCACGGGCTTCCGCCTGTTGCTGATCGCTACCTTCAGAGATCACCTCATTGAGGATATCGCGGGCACCTTCGCTATCGCCCATATCGATATAGGCCTTGGCCAGGTCCAGCTTGGTAGCGTTTTCGTCGGTCTCACCGAGGAAGTCGAAATCGTCCTCGTCGCCCAGCACATCGCCGGGCGCCGCCTGCGGCTCTGGAGACGATTCAAGCTCCTCAGCAGGAGCTGCCGGGGCTTCCGGTTCCGGCTCAGAGGTCGGTGCTTCTTCCCGGACAGGGCCCTCGTCCAGGGAGAGGCTGTCGCCCGCATCGTCCAGTTCCAGATCATCATCACCCAGCAGATCCTCCAGAGAGGCAGCCTGCTCGGATGCTGGTGTCGGTTCGTCAGCGGGCATCTCCAGATCCAGATCTGCGAGATCATCCTCGTTGTCACTGTCCGCAGAACCGGCCAGGGATTTCTCCGCTTCGTCCAGCTCCAGGTCCAGATCAGCCAGGGAGTCATCCGCGCTGTCATCAGAACCGCCATCCAGGTCCAGGTCATCCAGGGAAAGATCCAGCTCTTCCTTGTTATCGTCGCTGTCGCCGGACTCATCAAACTCGAGGCTCATGTCGTCCAGATTCAGATCCCCGTACTCGGCATCACCGTCGCCCATGGACGAACTGCTGACATCGTCCAGCTCCAGAACGGGGCTGGCACCCAGGGATTGCTTGTCGGCATCAGACAGGGGCGTTTCCTGCTCGGCTTCCGTCTTGCTGTCGTCTTCAAAATCCAGGCTGAAATCATCATCCAGAGAGGCTGTATCCTCGGCAGGATCCAACATCAGGGTATGATCTTCACTGTCCTCATCCGTATCCAGCTCGAAATCAAAATCAGCCAGCTCATCGTCCTGCTGCCCTTTCGTCTGGTCATCAGAGGCCGTGACAGATGATTCCGGCTCATCGGCCTGCATGGTGGGTACATCGTCATCCAGACCGGAGGACAAGCCCATTTCAAGGTCATCCAGGGACAGCGCTTCGTCATCGCTGTCGGATGCCCGGGACGAAACACTGCCGCCCAGACGGGCAATGGCGTCATCCACCTCGGGGGAGGTGCCGGCGAAAATGCTGGTCTGCTGCTGGAAGGCAGCATCGTCATTCATTTCCTTGAGCAGCTCCAACAAGCGAACTTTCAGATCGGCCCGCTGAGGATGCTTGTTGATTTCGTTGCGCAGGAAATCCACTGCCTGTGGGTAGCGGCCATAGGCCACATAGACTTCCACGTCTTCCAGCGGATCCTGGCTGCTACTCTGCTCCGGAACGTCGGCATCGTCATCGTGGTCAGTGACGGCACCAGTGGCGACATTGTCATCGTCCAGGTTGAGGCCGAATTCGTCCTGGCCCTCATCATCCAGATCCTCAAACAGAGCGCTATCAGACTCCTCATCACCACTATCCTGCTTCTTGCCGCGCAGCAGCAGGAAAAGCAGCAGCAGGATGGCAATTAGCCCCAGGCCGATATACATCAGGTTATCGAGTAACAAAGCGACAATACCGCCCTGCTCCTGGACAGGAGGTTGTGCAGGTGCCACCGGCTTTGGCTTGGCCACTTCTGGCGCTTTTTCCACTGCAGGCTCAGCCGCAGTATCCGCTGCATCCGTATTTTCCTGTGCTTCAGGATCAGTGCCAACAACCTCAGCCTCATCAGAACCTGCAGAGCCATCCTCGGTAACGTCGGTATCCGTTTGCGCCACAGCAGCGCGGTCAGCGTCGTCGGCCTGCGTCGCCTCGGAGGCGTTTTCACCGGTAGCTGCTATGCCATCGTCGCTACTGGTAGCGACATCAGTTTCATCATCCGCAGTCGCCTCTGGCTCGGCCGGCGCTTCCATCAGCGGATCATCGCCTTCTACGGCAACACCCTGCTCTTCCCGCAACTTGCGGAGCTCTTCCTGCAACTGCGTAATCTGGTCGTTACGCAATTTCAGCAATTGCTCGCTGGTGCGGGTTTGACCTTCCAGATCATCCAGACGGGATTTGAGCTCGGAATTTTCCCGGTCAAGACGGTCCAGATTCTCGTCACGAATTGCCAGCTCATTCTCAAGCACTGCGGTATTGGCGCTGCCATCGCGGGCCGAGCCGGTACTATCGCCATCATTCACACCAGCGGTGGATTCCGGAGAAACCAGCTTCACCTGCCCGGTGGCCGGACCCTGCTCATCGTCACCACTGTCGGCAACCTGGCGGCTGCCATCAAGCTGGGCACGTTGCTGAGGAGCCTCAATGCCCCGGGCCTCGAGCATCTCGCGCCATTTACGGTTCTGGTCAGCCACTTCCACGATGGCATTGCGAGTAGAGATATTGCGCACTTCCTGTTCGTTGGGAATGCGCAGTACCGTCCCTTCACGAACCAGGTTGACGTTATTGTTGATAAAGGCGTCAGAATTCATGGTCTGGATAGCGACCAGCATCTGCTGCACAGAAACACTTTCTGCAGGACGGTTGTCCAGGGCGATACGCCACATGGTGTCGGAGGCTTTCACCGTGTAGGTGTTGCGCTGGCCGCTCTCCGCCACCGGCTGGCTGGCAGCGGAAGCCGAGCTTGCAGAGTCTGACGGGGATGACTGGGCGGCCGGACGGCTCGGTGCGGCCTGCGGCTCAAATTCCGGCTCACTGCGGGTTACCGGCTGCGGCGCCCGGCTGATGGTCGGTGCAGCTGTAGACGCGCTGTCGGCATAGCTGGGCGGGTCCAGCAGTACCGTGTACTCACGCATCAGTCGACCGGTGGGCCAGAGAAACTCCACCAGGAAATTCAGATAGGGCTCGCGAACCGGTTGATCCGTGGTGATGTGCAGCAGCGCCTTGTCACCGGCCTGCAGCTCAACCGCAAAATCCATGCGGTTGAGGAAATAGGCACGATCCACCCCGGCTGCGTCGAATTCGGCCTGCGACGCCAGATTGACGAGAATTTCGTCTGCGGTCAGATCCCCAACCTCATGCAGGGAAATTTCCATATCCAGGGGTTGGTTCAGGTAGGAATTCAGCTCGTATTCCCCAACCCCCAAAGCCGCCGCAACGCCTGGTGACATGATTACCAGTGCGGTTAAGCCAAACCCAAGTTTTCGAAGCATGGTCGAACCCTTTATTTATTATGTTTCCCGCGCTCAGCCCGATCCCGCGGGCGCTACCGGACGAACCCGAGGCGGCAAGCAGTCCTATGACGCTGATCACACATTCTGCCCCAGGCTGGAGTCAAAACCTAGAAACCGCGTCACATAATGTCAGTAAGTATCCATTACAGATAGTCTTTTAGCAACTTCTCGACCACCTTCACCGCGTTAAGAGCGGCCCCCCAACGGACATTGTCGGCGACGCTAAAATAGCTCAAACCGCCGCTGCCTTCCATGTCTTCCCGGGTTCGGGAAATCCGCAGGCGGGGCTCCCCTTCCACCGAAGCCACCGGGGACATTGCTTGGGGGTCGTCATTTTCCAGCACATCCAGATCATTCTGTCCTTCCCAAACCGCCAGCGCCTGCGCCATTGCCAGGGGCTGAATGCTACGAACCGACACACTCTGGCCGTGGCCATAGAAGACCGGCACCCGCACCGTGGTGACTTGGACTGACAGGGGCTGGTCGGCCAGCACCCGGCGGGTTTCCAGCATCAGCTTGAGCTCTTCGCTGGTAAAACCGTTTTCCTGGGCCTGTCCGCTCAGCGGCAGTACGTTAAAGGCAATCTGGGCCTGGGCCGCCTCACTGGGCGACAGGCCATTGAGCAGCCGTACGCTCTGCTGAGCCAGTTGGTCCACCCCGCTCCTGCCAGTCGCAGACACCGCCTGAAACTGAGTCACTACCACTTCCTGCAGCGGGGCCATATCCGCAAGAGGCTTGAGTGCGCGCACCAGCTGGACGGTGGCGGCATCCGCACAGGCTATCAGGTTGTTTTCCCGGGCCTGGGCAAGCAGCTCATCATTAACATCGGCCACCAGCAACGGCACATCGGATTCGTAACGAAACGCCGGTGACAGATCCACCGCCATTGCCCCTGCCTCCGCAGCACGGGGCGCCAATTGCTGACTCACTGTGGCACCAGCGGCAAACAGTGCCACTTCTACTTGCGAAAAGTCGAAGTCTTCGGCTTTCTTGACCGTCAGCGATTTGCCGCCGAAGGACACCTTGCCCCCCGCCCCATTTTCAGAGGCCAACACAAAAAGCTCGCCGACCGGGAATTGCCGATCTGCCAACAGCTTGATAATGGCCTCACCGACCAGTCCGGTTGCACCGACAATGGCAAGATTGATTGAACGCATAGAAACCTCGCTACAACGATGCTGCGGGAGCGCAGATCACATCCCCCACAAATACAAACGCGGGCACGACCTTGATACTACCTCGGCCCTGCCCGCGCTTTTCCACCTTACATTTTCAACTGCGTTTAACGCTCCATCAGGATACGCAACATGCGACGCAGCGGCTCCGCCGCGCCCCACAACAGCTGGTCACCCACGGTAAAGGCGTTCAGGTACTCGCCGCCCATGTTGAGCTTGCGCAAGCGACCTACCGGGACGCTCAGAGTGCCGGTCACCGCCGTAGGGGTTAGATCCCGCAGGGTCGCTTCTTTTTCGTTGGGCACCACTTTCACCCAGTCATTGGCCTTGCCGATGATGTCGTAGATTTCATCCAGCGGCACATCGCGGGTGAGTTTCACTGTCAGGGCCTGGGCATGGCAGCGCATGGCGCCGATACGCACACAGGTGCCATCCAGAGCAATGGGGTCAGCACTGCGGCCAAGGATCTTGTTGGTTTCCGCCTGGGCCTTCCACTCTTCCTTGCTCTGACCGTTTTCCATTTCCTTGTCGATCCAGGGCAACAGAGAGCCCGCCAGGGAATGACCAAAATGGTCCGTGGGCAGATCGCTGCTGCGCATGGTGGCCGCCACCTGGCTGTCGATATCCAGAATCGCACTGGCCGGATCGGCCAGCTTGTCTGCCACATCGCCATGGATCTTGCCCATCTGGGCAATCAGCTCACGCATGTTCTGGGCGCCGGCACCGGATGCCGCCTGATAGGTCTGGGCACTCGCCCATTCCACCAGGCCTTCATTGAACAGGCCACCCAGGGCCATCAGCATCAGGCTGACAGTACAGTTGCCACCCACATAATCCTTCACACCCTTGTCCAGGGCACTGTCGATGACATTGCGGTTGACCGGATCCAGCACGATAACGCTGTTGTCCGCCATGCGCAGGGCAGAAGCGGCATCAATCCAGTAACCGTCCCAGCCGGCTTCACGCAGCATGGGATACACCTCATTGGTGTAATCGCCACCCTGACAGGTCACGATCACATCCAGGCTTTTCAGCTCATCAATACTCTTGGCATCGCCCAGGACAGGAATGTCCTTGCCCACATCGGGGCCCGCCTGACCGACCTGGGAGGTCGAGAAAAAGACCGGTTCGATATCTGCGAAATCATTTTCGGCGATCATGCGCTCCATCAGAACGGAACCCACCATGCCACGCCAGCCGACAAAACCGACTTTCTTCATTGGAAAACTGTCTCCTGAAAGGATTGCCCTTTCTATCTGTGAATAAACGGGTAAACGCGCTATTACGCCTGGGCCAGAGCTTCGGCCACGGCGTTACCCATCTCTTCAGTGCTCACTTTGCGAGTGCCCTCGGTGTAGATGTCCGCAGTACGCAACCCCTGATCCAGCACCCGCTCTACCGCCGCTTCAATGGCATCCGCCACATCGCCGCGCTCCAGGCTGTAACGCATCAGCATGGCCAGCGACATAATGGTCGCCAGCGGGTTGGCAATGCCCTGGCCGGCGATATCCGGTGCCGAACCATGGCAGGGTTCGTACAGGCCCTTGCGGTTCTCGTCCAGGGACGCGGAGGGCAGCATTCCGATGGAGCCGGTGAGCATGGCGGCTTCATCGGAGAGAATGTCGCCGAACAGGTTGCCGGTGACAATCACATCAAACTGTTTCGGCGCACGCACCAGTTGCATGGCCGCGTTGTCCACATACATGTGTGACAACTCGATTTCCGGATAGTTTTTCGCCTCTTCAGTGACCACTTCTTTCCACAGCTCGGTCACTTCCAGCACATTAGCCTTGTCCACCGAACAGACTCGCTTGCCACGCTTCATGGCAAGCTCGAAAGCCACTTTGGCAATACGACGCATTTCCGACTCGGTGTACACGTAGGTATTGAACCCTACGCGCTCACCGTTCTCTTCCTTGATGCCACGGGGCTGGCCGAAGTAAATGCCACCGGTCAGCTCGCGCACGATCAGGATATCCAGACCGGAAACCACCTCGGGTTTCAGGCTGGAAGCATCCGCCAGTTGCGGAAACAGAATCGCCGGACGCAGATTGGCAAACAGGCCCAGGGAGGAACGCAGGCGTAGCAGACCACGCTCCGGGCGCTTGTCCCGCTCAATAGCGTCCCACTTGGGACCGCCGATGGAGCCGAACAGAATCGCATCCGCAGCGCGGGCCTTGTCCAGGGTACCTTCCGGCAGCGGATCACCTTCCGCATCCACCGCCGCGCCGCCCACCAGGGCCTCATCCAGCTCTACCTCGAGGCCAAACTTCTGTTTGGCGACATTCAGCACCTTTACCGCTTCATCAACGATTTCCGGGCCAATACCGTCACCGGGCAACACCAGTACCTTGCTCATTACCTGCTTCCTGTTACTACTTGATCCAAGTGCTTGATCGGTTGATTAAAAGTTTTTGCTTACCAGCACATCGTTGGGCGCGGAAGCCTTAACCAACTCCAGAGTGTAGTCACCCTTGTTGCCGGAAGACGGCTTCACCCGCACCTGGTAAATACCCTTTTCTTCAAAGGTATGGCGGAATTTTCCAAACCGCAGGATGCCGCCCTGATCGGCAAACACTTCCACGGAACGCTCGCCGGCATCAATGAACACCGACTCCACACCGCCCTGCTCGGAAATCCGGTCACCGTCGACCTTGAAGATTTCCGCCTTGGCAGAGCTGCTGGTGGGCATCTGCCAGCCACCGCCGCCATTACCCTTCGCAGAGACGGAAAGCTGGTTATCCACGCTCAGCTTGGCCGCTTCACCCGCGTCCGGTTCGTTGTACATGCCGGTCGCACAACCGGCCAGAGTCAGTACTGACAGCAAAGATAAAATTCGCAACATGTGTCGCCTCCTTGTTTTTTCTTTTAATGGTCCCGGACTCTGTTACTGGAAAATCCAGGGTTCCCGCTCGGCGCGGCGTGCTTCATAGGCACGAATGGTCTCTGCCTCGTTAAGCGTGAGGCCGATTTCATCCAGGCCGTTGAGCAGACAATGCTTGCGAAACTCATCGATCTCGAACGACAACGGCTCCCCGCTTTCCGGGATCACCTGTTGTTGCTCCAGATCAATAGTGATTCGGAAGCCTTCCTTCCCTTCCACCGCTTTGAACAGGGCTTCCACGTTATCCTCAGACAACACAATGGGCAATAACCCGTTTTTGAAGCAGTTGTTGTAGAAGATATCCGCAAAGCTCGGCGCAATGATGGCCTTGAAGCCAAAATCCATCAGTGCCCAGGGTGCATGCTCACGGCTGGAGCCACACCCGAAGTTGCGACGAGTGAGTAGAATGCTGGCACCCTGATAACGGGGCAGGTTCAACACAAACCCTTCGTTTTTCGGGCGCTGGCTGCTGTCCTGGCCAGGGAAGCCTTCATCCAGGTAGCGCCATTCATCAAACAGATTCGGCCCGAAACCGGTACGTTTGATGGACTTGAGAAACTGCTTGGGGATGATCTGGTCGGTGTCCACATTGGCACGATCCAACGGCGCAACCAGCCCTTCCTGACGAATAAACTTTTCCATGATCTGCTCCTCAGGCCTGGTCGAGTTCGCGAATGTCCACAAAATGGCCCGCCACCGCAGCCGCCGCCGCCATGGCCGGACTCACCAGATGGGTGCGGCCACCGTTGCCCTGGCGCCCCTCGAAATTACGATTGGACGTGGACGCGCAGTGTTCACCGGCTTCCAGGCGGTCCGGGTTCATGGCCAGACACATGGAGCAGCCTGGCTCGCGCCATTCGAAGCCCGCTTCGATAAAGACCTTGTCCAGGCCTTCCTTCTCCGCCTGCTGCTTGACCAGGCCGGAACCCGGCACGACCAGCACCTGCTTGACGGAATCCGCTTTTCTGCGGCCCTTTGCTACTGCGGCAGCGGCACGCAAGTCCTCAATGCGAGAGTTGGTGCAAGACCCGATGAACACCCGATCCACCTTGATATCGGTGACCGGCATACCCGGCTTGAGCCCCATATACTCATAGGCTCGCGTCATACCCGAGCGCTTCACCTCATCACTTTCGGCAGCCGGATCCGGCAGGGATGCGTCCACCGGCACCACCATTTCCGGGCTGGTGCCCCAGGAGACCTGAGGCTTGATGTCTGCCGCGTCAATAGTGATGTCCTGGGCGAATACTGCATCCTTGTCGGAAACCAGGGTGCGCCAGTATTCCACGGCCTTGTCCCAGTCTGCCCCACTGGGTGCAAAGGGACGGCCCTTAACGTAGTCAATGGTGACATCATCCACCGCTACCATGCCGGCACGGGCACCCGCCTCGATGGACATGTTGCAGATGGTCATGCGGCCTTCCATGGAGAGGCTGCGAATGGCGCTGCCGGCAAATTCCAGTGCATAGCCGGTACCACCGGCGGTGCCGATAATACCGATGATATGCAACACCACGTCCTTGGCGGTAACACCCGGGCCGAGCTCGCCTTCCACACTGACACGCATGTTGTTCATCTTCTTGGCCACCAGCGTCTGGGTGGCCAACACATGCTCCACCTCACTGGTGCCGATACCATGGGCCAGACAGGCCAGCGCGCCGTTGGTTGAGGTATGGGAGTCGCCACAGACCACGGTCATGCCGGGCAGCACCGCGCCCTGCTCCGGGGCCATCACGTGAACGATGCCCTGACGCACATCACCGATACCGAATTCGGTAATGCCGAATTCACGGGTGTTGTCCTGCAGGGTCTGCACCTGGATCCGGGAGGTTTCATCCACAATTTCAGCGGCAGATTTGAACGGTGTAGTGGGCACGTTATGGTCGATCGTCGCCACACTGGCCCCCGTGCGCCAGGGTTTACGGCCGGCCAGGCGCAGGCCTTCAAACGCCTGGGGCGAGGTCACCTCATGGATGATCTGACGGTCAATGTAGATCAGCGCGGAGCCATCCTCACGTTCGGTGACGAGATGGGCGTCCCACAATTTGTCATAGAGGGTTTTGCCGGCCATGTTTCTCTCCCTGCGTCGCATTGCAGCAACTTCATCATTGCGACTGGTTTGTCAATAACGATTAATGTAGGGTTCACCCATCAATAAATCCAATTCATATTTTTCATTTTTAAGATAACCAATTATTATCTCGCAACCGAACAACTGGATGCCCCGGTAATGATAGACACACCGACCCTGAGCGCCTTCATGGGAGTGGCTGAAACCGGCTCGTTTTCTGCCGCCGCAGAGCGCCTCTACATCACCCAGCCTGCCATCAGTAAACGCATCGCTCTGCTTGAACAGCAGCTTGGCGCCCGTCTGTTTGACCGGGTGGGCCGTCAGATTCAGCTTACCGAAGCGGGCCGTTCCCTGCTGCCTCGGGCCCGGCAGGTGTTGATGGACGTGGAAGACATGGCTCGGGCCATCCACGATCTGTCCGGCTCTGTCACCGGTAAACTGCGCATCGGCACCAGCCACCATATCGGCCTGCATCGCCTGCCACCGGTGCTGCGTCAGTTTTCCCGGGACTACCCACAAGTGGAACTGGACATCCATTTTATCGATTCTGAAGAAGCCTGGGAGGGGGTGCTGCACGGGGAACTGGAAATGGGTGTGGTCACCCTGCCCCCACAGCCGGATGAACGCCTGCAAAGTGATGTGATCTGGCGCGATCCGCTGGTGTTCATGTGCGCACCCGAGCATCCGTTGGCCAAGGTGGACAATATCACCCTGGAAACCCTCACCGGCTACAGTGCCATCCTGCCGTCACCGGTCACCTTTACCCGTGGCATCGTGGAGCGGCTGTTTGACGAACATAATCTGAAGCTCAATATCGCCATGTCCACCAACTATCTGGAAACCATCCACATGATGGTGTCCATCGGTCTTGGCTGGAGTGTACTGCCCGCCACCATGGTGGATGGCTCAGTGGTGGAGTTGGCCGTGGACGTGCCGTTGCCGGAACGGGAGCTGGGCGTGGTGATCCACCCGGCCCGTACCCGCTCCAATGCCGCCAGGGCATTTTTGCAGGCCCTTGAAGCATCCGGGCTCTAGGCTGAATTGCTGCCGGTACGGGTGACACCCCCCACGATCAGCAGCATGGCCGCCAGCACGGCGGCCAGCGCCGCGCCGAAAAACAGATTCACCCCCCACTGCTGCCAGAGCAAACCGGACAACCCGGCCCCTGCCGCCCAGCCCGCGCCAAAACCCAGGCTGGAATACAGGGCCTGTCCCTGGCCGCCCAGTGACGAACCAAACTGTTTGTGCACCCAGGCGATACTGGCCGCGTGAAAGCTGCCAAAACTGGCCGCATGAAGCAGCTGGGCAAGCGCCAGCCATAACAACGAATCGGCTACCACACCAATCATCAGCCAACGCAGGGCCGCCAACAGCAGACTGGCCACCAGTATCCAGGGAATGGAGAAACGCCGCATCAACCGATGCATGACCAGAAACAGCCCCACTTCCGCCAGTACACCCAGCGCCCACAGACTACCCACCACGAACTTGCTGAATCCCAGATCTTGCAGATAGATGCTATAGAACGTGTAGTACGGGCCGTGAGAGAGCTGCATCAGAAAAGCCGACAGCAGAAACAGGGAAACGGCTGGACGGCGCAACACGCACCACACCGATGATCCACCCTCTTCCCGCTGACGCGACCGCCCGTCTCCGGCTGGCAACGTCAACGTTCCCAGCCACAACAGCCACAGCAGCGCGCTTAACACCCAGGGCAGCAGTTCCGTGCCCAGCCGATCCAGCGCCTCGCCGAGCACCAGCACCGCCAGAATAAACCCCACCGACCCCCACAAACGCACAAGACTGTAGCGGTGGGACTGACGCCCCAGAGACTGCAGGGTGAGCACTTCAAACTGGGCCAGCACCGCGTTCCAGAAGAAGCTGAACGACACCAACAGCGCCGCCATGGACCAGAACTGATCGATCCAGAACACCGGCAGGAACACTATCGCCGCCAGCAGATTGCCAGCACGGATAATCCGCAGCCGCTGGCCGCTACGATCCGCCAGCCAGCCCCACAGGTTAGGGGCACCAATCTTGGTCAGCTGCGGAATGGCCATCAGCAGGCCGATAGCGGCAGCGCTAAAGCCCAGGTCCTTCAGATACAGGGACCAGTAAGGCACCAGCGTGCCCAGCAGTCCGAAATAGAGGAAATAGAAGCCTGACAGTCGCCAGTAGTAGGGCATCAGAAAGAACTGTCCTTTGCCAAAACCGGTACAGGGAGACCCAAAAGGATACGAATTGCACCATGCAACGCGCGCAGGGAGCAGTTCGCATCGCTCATCGTCTGCTTACCCGGGAATCGGCGGAAAAGGCGGGGTCACATCGCCGTTCTGGGCCCGATGGCGCAGGCAGTGGTCCATCAGCACCAGGGCCAGCATGGCTTCGGCAATGGGGGTGGCACGGACACCCACGCAGGGATCGTGGCGCCCCTTGGTAACGACTTCCACCGGATTGCCCTGCAGATCAATGCTTTTGCCGGGAATCAGGATGCTGGAGGTGGGCTTGAGTGCCATGGCCACACGAATGGTCTGCCCGGAGCTGATGCCACCGAGTACACCGCCGGCGTGGTTGCTGAGAAACCCTTCCGGGGTCATCTCATCACGATGTTGCTCGCCGCGCTGGTTGACCACTGCAAAGCCGTCGCCCACTTCCACACCCTTGACCGCGTTGATGGACATCATCGCCTTGGCCAGATCCGCGTCGATACGATCGAACACCGGCTCGCCCCAGCCCGGCGGTACGCCGTCGGCAAACACTTCTACCCGGGCACCAATGGAAGAACCATCCTTACGTAGTGCATTGATCAGGGCTTCCAGCTCCGGCACCTTGCCTGCATCCGGGAAGAAGAAGGGATTGCTGTTCACTGTGGACCAATCGAATTGTTCCGCTTTTACCTCACCGATCTGGGTACAACCGCCATAGATGCGAATACCCAGTGTCTGCTCCAGATACTTGCGGGCAATGGCGCCGGCCGCCACGCGCATGGCCGTTTCCCTAGCTGAGGAACGACCGCCGCCCCGGTAATCACGAAAACCGTATTTCTGGGTATAGGTGTAGTCCGCATGCCCCGGCCGGAAGGTGGTGGCGATGTCGGAATAGTCCTTGGACTTCTGATCCGTGTTTTCGATCAGCAAGCCGATGGAAGTGCCGGTGGTCTTGCCCTCGAACACCCCGGAAAGGATCTTTACCTGATCCGGCTCACGACGCTGGGTGGTGTAGCGGCTGGTGCCGGGCTTGCGCCGGTCCAGTTCCACCTGCAGGTCTTCCTCGCTGATTTCTAGCCCCGGCGGGCAGCCATCCACGATGGCCCCCAGTGCAAGGCCATGACTCTCACCAAAGGTGGTGATGCGAAAACGTTCACCGAAACTGTTGCCGGACACGCGGACCCTCAAAAAGCATTGGGCCATTGCCTACCCCTCTCTTCAGTACGGCG
>NZ_JBNPEC010000034.1:0-20364 GCF_051117345.1 Alcanivorax sp. | reverse complement strand
GGTATCAGCCATGGAGGTAACAGCCCCAGTGCGCCGGTGGACGATGGCGGCATCATCAGGCCCAGCCCCACCCTGCCCAGTAAAGTCCACCACACCAGCCACACTGCCGAGGTAGTCAGGCTGGCAACGGCCAACAACAACAGATTGAGGAAGAAAAACAACAGGACGGCCAGAAAGAAAGGGGTTTCAGAAAACCGGTCTGTAAGGTGCCCAGCCACCGGAAAGGTAAAGGCCATGGCCAGCCCCGCCGGCATCAGCATCAGACCGGCGCTCGCCGCACTCTCACCCAGCACCTGCTGGAAATACAGTGGTGTTATATAGGTAGACGCGAACACCCCGGCACCGATCACCATGGACATGAGAAAGCTGCCGGTGAATCCCGGATAACGAAACACGCGCAAATCCATCAGCGGTTGCGGGGTATGGCGCTGCCAGAGCACAAACAGCACCAGAGTCATAACCCCACCCGGCAGGGCCACTAACAGCAGAGGATCGATCCAGCCACGGCGATGGCCGTTGGCCAGGCCCCACAGTACCGCCGTCATGCCCACCGCCAGCAGCAGCACGCCAGTCGTATCCAGACGACGCGGCGGCGCCTCCCGGTCCTTGCTTGGCAGGTAGCGCCAGGCCATGACCATGCCCACCACGCAGGCCGGCAATACCACCAGGAACACCGCCCGCCAGGACAGCGAATCCACCAACACACCGCCGATGGCAGGGGCAATGGCCGGCCCCAGCACCACACCCAGGCCATAAATACCCATGGCCTGGCCGCGACGGTTATACGGAAACACCTGGAAAATGGTGATCATGGCCAGGGGCTGTATCAACCCGGCCAGCAATCCTTGCCCCACCCTCGCGGCCACCAGCAGGGGGAACTGTTCACTGACGGCGCCCACCAGGGACACCGCAATAAACAGCCCCATTGCCAACAGATAGGCACCCCGGGCGCCGAACCGCTGGGCACACCAGGCATTGAGCAACATGCCCACGGTCATGGCCGCAAGAAAGCCGGTGGCCAGCCAGTGCACCTGATCCTGGGCCAGATCGAACTCCACCATGATGGTGGGGATGGCCACATTGATAATAGTGGATGCCAGCACCACGGACATGGTGCCGAGCATCACGGTTATCGTGGCCAGCCAGCGATAGCGCGGGCCATGCAGGGCGAAAAGCGCCTGGACCTGCGCTTCCACCGCTGCCATTGCCGCCATTATCGAGAGGTATCCTCGCTCACCTGCACCAGCAGTTTGCCCCGGTTACGCCCTTCCAGCAGGCCCTGGAAGGCCTCCACGGTGTTCTCCAGCCCCTGGACAATATCTTCCTGGTACTGAATTTTTCCAGCCTGCATCCAGGTGCTCATGTCACGGACAAAGTCCTTCATCAGGTGGGCATAATCAAACTGGATAAAGCCCTTGATCAGCACCCGCTTGACCAACAGCTTGGTCAGAAACGCTGGCAACTGATCCGGGCCCTGGGGCGCTTCGGTATCGTTGTAATGGGCGATACGGCCACACAGGGGGATACGGGCGAAATCGTTGACCAACTTCATTACCGCGTCAAACACCTTGCCACCCACGTTCTCGAAATAGATATCGATACCATCGGGGCAAGCGGCCTTGAGCTGGGCTTCAAAGTCGTCGTCCTTGTAATTCACGCAGGCATCAAACCCATAGGCGTCGATCACGTGCTGGCATTTGTCCGGCGCACCGGCCACGCCGACCACACGGCAGCCCTTGATCTTGGCTATCTGACCAACCACCTGGCCTACCGCCCCGCTGGCGGCAGACACGACAACCGTCTCACCTTCTTTCGGCTGGCCAATTTCCAGCAGCCCGGCATAGGCGGTAAAGCCCGGCATGCCCAGCACACCGACGGCGGTGCTGATGGGCGCCTGCTTCGGGTCCAGCTTGCGCAGCATTTCCTTGCCCTGCACGGAGTACTCCTGCCAGCCACCAAAGCCGAGCACGTAATCGCCGGCTTCATAACCTTCCAGCCGCGATTCCACCACCTGGCCAACGGTGGCGCCCTGCATCACATCACCCAGTTCCACACTGGCGGCGTAGGACTTGGCCGGGCTCATGCGGCCACGCATGTAGGGGTCCAGAGACAGGTAGATGGTGCGGATCAGAACCTGCCCGTCTTTCGGAGACGGCAATTCCCCTTCGCGCATGGGCAGATGCTCAGCCTGGGGCATGCCCTTGGGGTACTCGGACAAAATGATCTGGCGATTGATAGTCATGGTGCTCTCCCGTATTCAATACCCGCTGTAGGAGCGTCGCTGGCGGCGCGATTAAAGACCAGGATCAAAAGCATTTTCACCACAGAGGGCACAGAGCACACAGAGAAGAACCCGTTTTTCCTCAGTGATCTCTGTGCCCTCTGTGGTAAATAACGCTTTTAGGTTTTGGGTTATCGCGGCTCGAGCGCCGTTCCTACAGAAAAAATAATTTTTTGTCGTCAAAAAAGGCGGCCGAAGCCGCCTTGGTGTTTCCGTTACGCTGCGTCTTCGTCCACATCCAGCAGGCTTTCCAGCTGCTGCATGTGGTAGCCCAGATCACCAAGCTGGTGATCGATCATCACGATACGCTTGGCGTAATGAGACACGGCGGTTTCTTCCATCATGCCCATGCCACCGTGGAGCTGGATGGCTTCTTCCGCCACCTTACGACCGGATTTGCCGATAATGGCCTTGGCCGCAGCCAGGCGCTTGGCGCGTACCGGCGCTGACGACTCCAGGGAACAGGCGGCCAGGATGGTCATGGAACGAGCTTTTTCCAGCTCCATACGCATTTCCACCATGCGGTGCTGCAGCGCCTGGAACTTGCCAATGGGCACGCCGAACTGCTGGCGTTCCTTGATGTAGTTCAACGTATGGTCGCAGGCCACTTCCATGGCACCGGTGGCTTCCGCGCACAGAGCGACGATGCCGAGCGCCAGGGATTTCTCCAGGGCGTCAATGGCGTTGCCTGCTTCACCCAGCAGCTCCGCCGGCGCATTGTTGAGAGTGATTTCCGCCGCATGCAGGCCATCAATGGTTTCGTAACCGCGACGGCTGACACCGTCGGCGGCGGCATCCACCACAAAGGCAGACAGACCATTGCGGTCATTGGTGCTGCCAGCGGTGCGGGCAATAACGACCAACTTGTCAGCACTATCGCCGTGCAGGACCACCGCCTTGTTGCCGCTGATCACATAGCCATCGCCGCGCTTTTCCGCAGTCGTGGACACATGGGTGTGATCATAACGGCCTTCCGGCTCATAGGCGGCCAGGGCCAGGCGGACTTCGCCGCCGACGATGGCGCTGATCAGGGTTTCTTTCTGGCTATCGCTGCCCAGGAAATCGATCAGGGTGCCGCTGAGCACCACGGTGGCCAGATAGGGTTCCAGCACCAGACCGCGACCAAAGCCTTCGGCCACTACCATCAGTTCCGGGCCGCCGCCATTGAAGCCGCCGAAGTCTTCGGAAAACGGCACACCCAGCAGACCCAGTTCGGCGAACTGCTGCCACATTTCTGTTGAATAACCCAATTCGCTGGTGCGGGCTTTTTCACGCACGTCGAAGGGGTAACCATCGCGAACCAGACGGCCCACGGTTTCCTCGAGCATGCGTTGTTCGTCGCTCAGTTTGAAGTCCATGGTCGTCTCCTTACAGTCCCAGAATCATCTTGGCGATGATGTTCTTCTGAATTTCATTGGAGCCGCCGAAGATCGACAGCTTGCGCATGTTGAAGTACTTGGTGGAAACGCTGTTGGTAAAGTCGGGGCCTACCATTTCACCGTCGTAATCCGCTTCAAAGGTTTCCGGCAGGAACGGCTGGGCGTAGGGGCCCGCCGCACGGCGGAACAGGTCGGTGATTTCCTGGCGCAGTTCGGTCCCCATGATTTTCAGGAAGGAACTTTCCGCGCCGGGAACACCACCGGCCTGGGCCGCAGCCACGGTACGCAGGTTGGTCATTTCCAGTGCCATCAGTTCCATTTCCACGTCCGCCAGACGGTTGCGGAACAGCGGGTCTTCGATCAGTGGCTTGCCGTTCTGCTGCACCTTGCCAGCCACGTCCTTGAGATGCTTGAGCGCCGCCTTGGACTGGCCCACACCGGCAATGCCGGTACGCTCGAAGGTCAGCAGATACTTGGCGCAGGTCCAACCCTTGTTCTCTTCACCGACCAGGTTTTCCACCGGTACTTTCACGTCGTCGAAGAACACTTCGTTCACTTCGTGCTCGCCGTCCAGGGTGATCAGCGGGCGTACGGTGATGCCCGGGGTCTCCATATCGATCAACAGGAAGGAAATACCTTCCTGTTTCTTGGCGTTGGGGTCGGTGCGCACCAGACAGAAGATCCAGTCCGCGTGCTGGCCCAGGGTGGTCCAGGTTTTCTGGCCATTGACCACATAGTGATCGCCTTCACGGACGGCCTTGGTTTTCAACCCGGCCAGGTCAGAACCGGCACCCGGCTCGGAATACCCCTGGCACCACCACACATCACTGTTGAGGATGGAGGGTAGATAGGTTTTCTTCTGCTCCTCGGTGCCAAACTTGATGATCACCGGCGCCACCATGTTCACACCAAAAGGCAGCACGGTGGGGGCGCCGTACTCGGCGCACTCTTCCTCGAAAATATGCTTCTGGATCGGAGACCAGCCGGTGCCGCCATGCTCTTTCGGCCAGTGCAGGGCCATCCAGCCCTTTTCGTTGAGAATTTTCTGCCAGCGAATGGTGTCTTCCTTGCCCAGGTGCTGGTTGTTCTTGACCTTGCTGGCAATTTCCTTGGGCAGCTTATTGTCCAGAAAGGCCCGCACTTCATCGCGAAACGCCAGTTCTTCCGGGGTGTAGTTGATATCCATCTTTCAGAACCTCTTGAAAGGTTTAAGCGTTATCACTGCCGCAGGAGCGTGCTTGCACCCGCACAGGCAGTTGTCAGTTATTGCGTTACCGGTAAAAACCCTTGCCCTGCTCTGCCAGATCGCTGAGCAGTTTGGCGGGCTTCCAGACATCGGAGCCGGTTTGCTGGTAGATCTCGTTGATCTTGTCGTGGATGGTTTTCACGCCAACCTGGTCTGCCCAGAACAACACACCACCCCGATACACCGGGAAGCCGTAGCCGTAGATCCAGATCACGTCCACATCCAGCGGACGGGCAGCGATGCCCTCTTCGAGAATCTTCGCCCCTTCGTTGACCATCACGTACATGCAGCGCTCCAGGATTTCCTGATCGCTGATCTCACACGGGGTAATTCCGTTTTCCTTACGGTATTGTTCAATAATGGCGTCTACATCCGGTGAAGGTACAGGGGTACGGTCGCCCTCTTTATAGTCAAAAACGCCAGCCTGGGTCTTCTGGCCGAGACGACCGGCTTCCACCAGCTCGTCGGTCCAGTTACGCGGCGGCGCATTGTCCGGGTCTTCCTTGCGCAGTTCCTCGCGGATGCGATAGCCCACATCCATGCCGGCCAGATCAGACATGGCAAAGGGGCCCATGGGGAAGCCCAGATCGAACAGAACCTTGTCCACTTGCTCGGGGCTGGCGCCTTCGTTGACCAGTTGAATAGCTTCCGCCTGGCGCTTGTGCAGCATGCGGTTACCGACAAAACCGTGGCACACGCCCACCAGCACACCGACCTTGCCGATGCGACGGCTCAGATCCATGACGGTGGCGATCACCTCATCGGAGGTCTTCTCGCCGCGTACGTTTTCCAGCAGCTTCATCACGTTGGCCGGGCTGAAGAAGTGCATGCCCATGACGTCTTCGGGGCGCTCGGTGAAGCCGGCAATGCGGTTCACGTCCAAGGTGGAGGTGTTGGTGGCCAGAATGGCGCCAGGTTTGCAGACCCGATCCAGCTCACTGAACACGGCCTTTTTCACGTCCATATTCTCGAACACGGCTTCGATGACCAGGTCCACATCGCTCAGATCATCGTAGCTTAAGGTGGGCTGAATCAGTGCCATGCGCTGCTCCACCTGTGCCTGGGTAATACGGCCTTTTTTTGCGGTGTTTTCGTAGTTTTTACGGATAATGGCGACACCCTTTTCCAGGG
The DNA here is from genome assembly GCF_051117345.1 of Alcanivorax sp. Lineage (GTDB taxonomy): Bacteria > Pseudomonadota > Gammaproteobacteria > Pseudomonadales > Alcanivoracaceae > Alcanivorax. Next base: position 14,327 of record NZ_JBNPEC010000034.1, on the reverse strand, counting down.
CCTCTTCCTTCACCTCGAGAATCTTCACCGGAATACCGGCATTGGCGAAGTTCATGGCGATGCCACCGCCCATGGTGCCGGCACCGATCACCGCCGCCAGCTTGACCTCACGCTTGGGCGTGTCCTTGTCGAGGCCGGGCACCTTGGCCACTTCCCGCTCGGCAAAGAAGACATGACGCTGGGCCGCGGATTCACTGGAAATCATCAGCTTGAAGAACAGCTCACGCTCGCGTTCCACTCCCTTGTCGTAGGGCAGCTCCACCGCTGCCTTGACCGCCTTGATACAGGAAAACGGCGCCTTGAAGCCGCGCTGTTTTCTGGCAATGGATTGCTCGAAGTGGTCGAACAGCTCGGCGCTGGTATCACCGGGCACGTCCAGTTGGGAAATCTTGCGCAGCGGCGCGCCGTCAGCCACCAGCTTGCGGGCAAAGGCCAATGCGCCCTCCAGCAGATCGCCGCTGACCACCTCGTCCACCAGACCCAGTTCCCGGGCCTCACTCGCCTTGATCGGGTTGCCGCCGACGATCATTTCCAGGGCCTTCTGTGCCCCCACCAGACGCGGCAGGCGCTGGGTGCCACCGGCGCCGGGCAGCAGGCCCAGCTTCACTTCCGGCAAGCCCAGGCGGGCGCTATCCAGAGCCACCCGATAATCACAGCCCAGGGCCACTTCCAGCCCGCCACCCAGGGCAGTGCCGTGGATGGCAGCGATCACCAGCTTGTCGCTGGCTTCGTATTCGTCGATCACCGCCGGTAGAATCGGCTGCTGTGGTGGCTTGCCGAATTCACGAATATCCGCACCAGCCGGGAAGGTCTTGCCTTCGCCGATGACCACCACCGCCTTGATGCCATCGTCTGCCAGGGCCTCGCGGAGACAGTTCTGCAGGCCCTCACGGACCCCATGGCCCAACGCATTGACGGGGGGATAGTTGATTCGGATTACGCCAATATCGCTGTCGCGACTCAGGCTGACCGGATGACTCATAGTACTCTCCTCATTGAACTGCCATGCTCCGGTAGAGCACGGCAGTGTCTGCCCGGTCTCACGCCAGGTCAGGAAGATGTGGATGTGTTAACACTGATCTGCGTTGCCTTAACGGCAACGCACATGACTGTTAACTGCCTCTAGTATAAGCAAAGGCGAACCGGTTTCAATTATTTTGGAATTAAATTTCATTATCTGAAATGGGCCGAAAAACAGGGCGCCTGGCGCCCTGCTTTCCCTCTTCCTCGAGTTACTCGCCCAGCACCTCGGAAATGCGCTGCAGCTCCACAGTGCCACCTTTTTTGACGGTGGCGATGTTGGGGTCAGCCATCATGCCGCCCTTGGCATCGATTTCCGTTACGCCGTAGGGGTTATTCTCCTCCGCCAGGTTTTTCAGGGCATCGCCCATGGCCGCACGAATCGCCTTGGAGTCCTCAACGGTACCGGCTTCTTTCATGGCCTGAACCACGGCGTGCATGGCGAAGTAGTTGTAGGCCACTTCGGTGGTCGGATCCTTGCCATCATTCTGCTTGTGGTACTTGGCAACGAAGTCCTTGGCGCCCTGCTCTTCGTACATGGTCAGCGGGACCACACCTACAGACCCTTCCAGCATCTTGTAGCCACCAATGATCTTGGACATTTCACCCATCTTAGCCTGGTCCATGATCACGAAGCCGCCCTTGAAGCCCAGTTGACGGGCCTGCTTGGCCACCAGTGCAGTAGGCTCGGAAGCCCCACCGATGAACAGCACGTCCGGCTTCTCTGCCAGCACCTTGCTCACGCCGGTATAGAAGTCCGCCGACTTGTTGTAGTCCATCGGGTTGTCCGCTACCACGGTACCGCCCATGGCTTCCCAGGTGGGAACGAATGCCTTGGTCCAGTATTTGGCGTAGTCATGGGTGGCATTGGCGATGGCAACTTTCTTGCCATTCTGTTCCATGGCGATCTTGGTGAACGGCTTCATGTAGCCGGTAAAGGTGGGCGGAATGCGCACGGTCAGCTCATTGCCTTTCTCGGTCACGGTGGGCACCGAGGTGTAAGACATCACCAGGAAATCATCCCGTTGGTTGAATGCCTGCAGCGCAAAGGTGCCACCGGAGTGCGGCGTAAAGATCACCGGCGCATTGTACTGCTGCACCAGCCGCTTGCCGTTCACCGCAGCCTGACTGGGCGCATACTTGTCATCCAGGGATACCAGGTTGATCTCGTAGGTCTCATCGCCGACCTTGAAACCACCCTTGTCGTTGATTTCCTTGGCGGCCATTTGCAGACCTTCCAGGGTGTTCTGGCCGTACAGTGCGGCACCGCCACTCAGCGGACCGGTGAAGCCGATGGTAACGGTTTCTGCAGCCTGCGCGCCGGTGGCAGCCAGTGCGATGGCGCTGGCGCAGGCCAGACGGCAGAAGCGCTTAACCAGTGTATTTTTTCCGTTGCTCATGAAACTCTCCCGTTATTGTTTTGCTCAAGCTTGTTGTAGCGCACACGCTGCTGGTTTTGTGAAGTTCACTCAGGCTCCGATATAGGCCTTGCGAATTTCTTCGTTACCCAACATCGCGTCTTTATCGCCCTCCATCACCAGGCGACCGTTTTCGATCACGTAGGCGCGGTGAGCAATTTTCAGTGCGGCGAAGGCATTCTGCTCCGCCAGCAACACTGTGGTGCCCTGTTCGTTGATGCCCTTGATGGTTTCAAACATCTGCTTCACCACCAGCGGAGCCAGCCCCAGGGAGGGCTCGTCCAGAAGCAGCAGTTTGGGCCGCCCCATCATGGCGCGGCCGATAGCCACCATCTGTTGCTGCCCTCCACTCAGAGAACCAGCTGCATGGTCCTTCTTCTCATCGAGAATCGGGAACAGCGCCAATACCTGGTCCAGTGTCTTCTTGATGGCGGCCTTGTCGCGGCGATGCACATAGGCACCCAGCATCAGGTTTTTCAGCACCGACATTTCCGGGAACAACTTGCGCCCTTCCGGGCACTGCACCACGCCGCTCTGCACCAGCCCGGAAGGCTTCAGGCCGGTGACATCCTTGCCATTCAGGGAAATCGTGCCGGCGGTGGGTTTGAGCAAGCCACTGATGGTATTAAACAGCGTGCTCTTGCCGGCACCATTGGCACCCAGCAGCACCACCAATTCGCCCTCGCCTACCGTCATGGAGACTTTTTCCAGGGCCTTGAAGCTGCCGTAGCGGGCTTCCACATCGTTAAGCTGCAGCATCGTCATCACTCCCCAGATAGGCTTCGATTACCACCGGATTGTTGCGAATCTGTTCCGGAGTGCCTTCGGCAATTTTTTCACCGTGATCCAACACCATGATCTTGTCCGCCAGGCTCATGATCATGTCCATCTTGTGCTCGATCAGGCAGACGGTGACGCCGTGCTCGACCATCTTGCGGATCAGTGATGCCAGGTTCTCGGTCTCCTCCGGGTTGATACCGCCGGCGGGCTCATCGAGCAGCACCAGCTCCGGATCGGTGGCCAGAGCCAGCGCAAACGCCACACGCTTTTTTTCTTCCTGGCTGATATCCGCGGTAATGCGATGACCGATATGGGACAGGCCGACGAAATCCAGCACTTCCTGGGCCCGGGAACGACATTTCTTCTCTTCATCACGCAGACGCTTGGAGTTGATGATCACGTCCCACAGGCGCGACTGGGTGCGCAGGCGGTGACCCACGATCAGGTTGTCCAGCACCGTGGATTCATCGAACAGTGAGGTGGTCTGGAAGGTCCGCGCGATACCCAGCCGGGCAATGCGATCACAGGCCATACCGGTGATATCCATGCCCTGGTATTCGATGGAGCCTTCGGTGGGCGCCATGGCACCGGCGACCAGATTGAAGAAGGTACTTTTACCCGCACCGTTGGGGCCGATGATGGCGTTGATCTTGTTGGCTTCGAATTCGATGCTGACGTTGTTTACCGCCGCCAGGCCACCGAACCGTTTGGTCAGATTATGGATTTTAAGCATGGTTACTGGCCTCCTGGTTGCGAGCTGTTACTGCCTGGTTCGGTTGCGGCTTTTTTTCGCTGGCAGATTCCTTTTGGGCGGTTTCCTGCGCCGCGGCCAGACGGCGGCCGCGCCAGGCCAGGAACGTCCCTACCACACCCCGCGGGAAGAAGATCACCAGCACCACCAGCAACGGGCCGAACACGATCATCCGGTACTCTTCCAAAAACTGCAGGGACTGGGTCAACCAGGTGATCGCCAGGGTGCCGAGCAACGGCCCCATCAGGGTGCCGATGCCCCCCACGAGCAGGAAGGTAATCATGTCGAAGGTATGCACCACGTCGGCTTCCGCCGGACCGATAAAGCGCACCATGCCGGCATACAGTGCGCCGGCCACGCTGGCATAGGTAGTGGACAGCACGAACGCCAGTACCTTGTTGCGCATCAGGTTGATGCCCAGGGACGCGGCCAGCTCGTCGCTGATACGAATGGCCCGGAAGCTGCGACCCAGCAGGGAATTGGCAATCCGCGCGGCCAGCCAGATGGACAGCACCATAAAGACCAGCGCCAGGTAGTAGAACGGTGTGGTTTCGGTGAAATCCACCAGGCCGAACCCACTGGGTGCTGGAATATTGATAATGCCCAGGGCACCGTGAGTCAGCTCTTCCCATTTATCGATCAACAGATAAATGATGAACCCCACACAGAGGGTAAAGATGGCAAAGTAATGCTCCTTCAGACGCAACGACACCACCCCGGCCAGGAGGCCCAGCAACGCACCGGACACACCGGCGGCCACAAACGCCCACCAGAAAGCCCAGCCGTGATCCACGGTGAGAATCGCCAGGGTATAGGCACCGATGGCAAAGAAACCGCCATGGGCCAGATTCAACTGGCCGCACAGACCGGTGATGATGTTCATGCCGTAGACCGCAATGGCCCAGACAAATGCCAGCGCCATCACATAGATCTGGTATTCATTGCTCGCCACAAAGGGGAACAGCAGTGCCGCGACGATCATCACGATCTTCATCGCCGGCGTCATGAAAAACTCGGAAATCTTCTGCAGGGCGTTCATTAGCGCACCCCCTTGGTGAACAGGCCGGTGGGCTTGATGGAGAGAATCACCACCAGCAAGGCGAAGGCGATGATGTCCTTGTAGTCGGTGGAGATGTAGAAGCCACCAAAGGCTTCCGCAAAACCGATGATCAAGCCGCCGACGATGGCACCGGGAATGGAGCCCATGCCGCCGAGGATGATGATCACAAAGGCTTTCATGATCAGCAGATGCCCCATGGCCGGGTACACCAGATTGATCGGCGCGAACAGGGTGGCCCCCACCGCCGCCAGCACCCCGGAGATGGCAAAGGTCATCATCGCCACCCGGTTGGCATCGATTCCCACCAGGAAGGCCCCTTCCCGGTTCTGGGCCATGGCGACAATGGTGGAGCCGGTCATGGTCTTCTTCAGGAACAGGTGCAGTACCGCCATCAGCGAGAACGCACCGACGATGATCAGTATCCGCTGAGCCGGCATGGTCAGGCCGGCAAATTCAACGATGCCGGTGTAGGGCGTGGGCATGCGGCGGAATTCTGCGCCCCAGTGCATCTGCACCAGCGCTTCGAGAAACAGCATGATGCCGATGGCGGCAATCTTGTCGTGGATCGGTGGCGCATGACGCAAGGGGTTGAACACCAGCCTTTCGCACAACACCGCCAGCAACGCCACCGCACCGGCGGCGCCAAGCATGGCCAGCCAGTAGTTGGCGCCAAAATCGACCATGATCACGTAGGACACATAGGCGCCCACCATGTAGAGCGCCCCGTGGGCGAAGTTCGGTACGTGCAAGATGCCGTACACCAGGGTCAGACCCAGGGCCACCAGCCCGTAGATGCTGCCCAGCGTCAGGCCGTTAAGCACTTGCTGCATGACTAAGTCCAAGGCAAAGCCTCCTGTGTGTGGGAACGGTTGCCCAGCGGCAATCGCGTTTCCCGTTTTTCATTTGTTATGTCAGCCCCTGCGGCGTAGCGCTGCCGCCTATGATTTATTGTGACGCTGACTGAAGTCTGTGCAGGTTTACTAGCAAGCCTGCTGTTCCTGTTCGCCGGCCCATTCCTGCTCCTGCAGGGCTCGCCACATCACCTTGCCGGTGGGCGAACGGGGCAGCTCGTCGCGAAACTCCACCACCTGCGGCACCTTGTAGGCGGCCATTTCTTCCTTGCACCAGTCGATGATGGCCTGCTCGGTGAGCGTGCCTTTCATCTCGTTGCGCAGGACCACGCAGGCTTTCACGGTTTCCCCGCGGCGCGGGTGAGGCGTGGAAATCACGCAGCTTTCCTGGATGGCCGGGTGGCGATACATCAGGCTTTCCACCTCTGCCGGCCAGACCTTGAACCCCGACGCGTTGATCATCCGCTTGACCCGATCAACGATGAAGAAATAGCCCTCGTCGTCGTAGTAGCCCAGATCGCCGGTGCGGAAGAAACGCTTGCCATCCAGTTCGATGAACGCCTTTTGCGTTTCCTGGGGACGCTTCCAGTACCCCTGGAACACCTGCGGACCATGGATGAGGATTTCCCCTACGTCGCCGGGCCCCAGTTCCTTGCCGGTCTGGCCATCCTCTTCAATCGCCACAATGCGCGAATCGATATCGAACACCGGAATTCCCAGACACTGGGATTTGGGGTTGTCGGTGGGATTGATATGGGTACCGGCAATGGTTTCGGACAGGCCATAGCCTTCCATGTAACGCAGGCCGGTGAGATGGAAGAGTTTGTCGGATACCGCCGCCGGCATGGCCGCCCCACCGCCACCGATATTCTCCAGGGAGGACAAGTCATACTTCTCCACATCCGGATCGGAGAGCAGGTCGATAGCCATGGTGACGATATTCACCCAGCGGCTGACCTTGTAGCGCTCGATCAACGTCGCTGCCACACGTCGATCCCAGCGGGTCATCAGCACGATCAATGAACCACCATAGATCGGCGAGTTCATGGAGCCCTGCATGCCGGTGACGTGGAAATATGGCAGCGTGGCCAGGGTTACCGATTCGGTGGTGCCGTGGCTCCAGACACCGCCCTGCACGCAGGTGGCCATCACCGAGCGATGGGTATGCATACAGCCCTTGGGGGCACCGGTGGTACCAGAGCTATAAGGAAACACCGCCAGATCGTCCGGGCCTACCAACAGTTCACTGGGGGTTTCACCGGCGCCAATCGCCTCTTTCCAGGCAATGTGCGCCGGATTGTTCAGCGCCACCGCCGGTGCTTCCACCTCGGCGGGCAACGGCAGGTCCGTGTCACGGGTGAGGTAGTCGCTGTAGGCCGCCACGATTACATGACGAAGATTTACCATGCCCACCACCGGCGCCATGGCCGGCAACAGCTCCTGGCCACAGATAGCCACGGTGGCTTCAGTGTCCTCCAGGTAATGCTCCAGTTCGGCGGCCCGGTTCATGGGGTTCACCGGCACCACAATGGCATTGGCACGAAGGATGGCGTAATAGCTGATGATGAACTGGGGGGCGTTCTGCATGAATAACAGCACCCGGTCGCCCTTCTCAACCCCCAGCGATTGCAGGTAACCCGCCAGGGCATCCACCTGCTGCTTGAGTTCGGCAAAGGTGATGGGGCTGTCGTAAAAGTTGATTGCATCCCGGTGGGGATAACGCAGAGCCGAGACCTCCAGATTGGTATAGAGGCTGGTCTGCGGCAGGCTGAGGTGGCGCGGCATATTCTCCGGCCAGACCGCATAGTGCCGATCAAACATGTTGTGCTCTCCCGCGGCGCTTTTCATAAGCGCCTTTTATTTTTGCTGCTGTAGCGAATGCTGAAGGGAATCGGCGGTCCCACCGCCCTTCAGCGGAAACAAGATGTTGACTCGCCAGTCAATCTGACATGGCTCGGGAGGGTCGTCAATACTATTTTGGAATGACGTTTTGTTTTTTGAAACGAAATCTGACAATGCCCGGAGCAGGCATTTTTAAAGGGGATCTCGAAACATACCACCGGGTATGTGTTCTGCACAGACCAGTTATCGGAAATGCGAACCGGTTTTTCAACTGGTAATTCCGGGCCTTCAATCAATGCGGAGAAGAGTGCCTCAAGGAGGGAGAGTGTTGCAGGGCAAACAGGCAGGTATCCACGAAATCCGAGGCCATGCTCTCAAGATCCAACACCTCCGGATCGAGCAACCAGTGCATGATCACACCGGTAAGCTGACTGTGTAACCAGGTAACGGATTTCACGATATCCAGATTTTTCGGCAGTTGCCCACGAGCCATGGCGTTCTGGAAAGTCCTCCCCAGTCGACCCGAGGAATCCCGGGAGGCATCGCGCTGACGGTCCAGCAAATCGGCATTTTCACCGCTGAATTCGCATTTCTGGAACATGATCTCGAAAAGCCGCCGCTGGCCAGGATCACTGACCGCTTGCTGTAACAGATAGACCATAAACTCGCGCAGGCGCCCCAGCGGATCCGGTTCACTGGCATCTTCCGCTCGCTGGGCAAGGCTGTCGAATGGCAAGCGGCTGCGATCCACCATGGCCATGAACACATCGTGTTTGTTTTTGAAGTGCCAGTAGATCGCCCCTCGCGTCACCCCGGCCTCGCTGGCAATATCTTTTAAAGAGGCGGAAAGTACCCCTTTACGGTGAAAAACCTGCTCGGCGGCATCCAGGATCTGTGCCCGGGTTTGCAGTGCTTCTGCCTTCGTTCGCCTGACCATGGGAGACTCTTATGGGCTTAAAAAAATCGGCTGGATTCCACGTTCGGCTCTATACATACATTACTGAATGTATATACTGAACCTGATTCATATTTCCTGCAAGCACCGCCCGTTCATCGAGCCGGTGCCTGACGGCGTGCATTGAAAACAGAGGTGATTATGCGCAGCGGTTTGATTCTCTCCCTTCTGGCGGGCGCCCTTGCCCTGCAGCTTGCCGGTTGCAGCGACGCTGACCAGGCCGGCCAGCAACAGCAGCAACAGGCTCCGCAGGTTGGCTTCATTACGGTAAAGGCAAAATCCACCACCCTTAGCCGGGAGCTGCCCGGGCGCACCACCGCTCACCAGATTGCTGAAGTGCGCCCGCAGGTCAGCGGTGTGATCGAAAAGCGTCTGTTCGAGGAAGGCCAGAAGGTAGAAGCCGGGCAACCCCTCTACAAAATCGATTCGCGCACTTACCAGGCAGCGGTGGCCTCTGCCCGGGCGGAGTTGGCTCGGGCCCAGGCTACCCTCAACTCCAACACCCTGCGTGTGGAACGCTTCAAGACACTGCTGGAACGCCGCTCCGTCAGCCAGCAGGAATATGACGAAGCCAAAGCCGCCCTGGATGAAAACAAGGCCGCCGTGGCCGCCGCCCGCGCCAATCTGCAAAGCGCACAGATCAACCTGGATTACGCCACCATTGAGGCACCAATCAGTGGCCGCATCGGTCGCTCCACGGTGACTGCCGGCGCCCTGGTCACCGCCAACCAGGCCACTGCCCTGGCGACCATCCGCCAGCTGGACCCTATCTACGTGGATCTGACCCAGTCCAGCATTGAGCTGCGCCGCCTGCGCCAGGCCATGGAAGCCGGCGAACTGCAGCAGGTCAGCGACGATGAAGCACGTATCACCCTGATCCTGGAAGACGGCAGCCAGTACAGCAAACCCGGCGCTCTGCAGTTCTCCGAATATGCGGTGGACGAAAGCACCGGCTCGGTGACCCTGCGCGCGCTCTTCCCCAACCCGGATGGCGACTTGCTGCCAGGCATGTTCGTGCGCGGCCGCCTGCCCGAGGGCCAGCGAGAAGATGCCATTCTGGTTCCCCAGAAAGGCATAACCCGTGACCCCACCGGCCAGGCCAGCGCCATGCTCATCGACGACGACAACACGGTGAAAAAAGTGAACGTGGTCACCGAACGAGCCGTGGGTAGTCAGTGGCTCATCGCCAGCGGCCTGCAAGACGGAGACCGGTTGATCGTGGATGGGCTGCAAAAAATCCAGCCGGGCATTCCGGTTAACCCCGTTGATACCGAACAACAAGCTCAACCATCCCAGGCCCCCGCCTCTCAAGGCGGGGATCAAGGCGCAGCGCAATAACGCTTAACTCGACGTAACGAGAAACGGGAATACCATGGCCAGATTCTTTATTGACCGCCCGATTTTTGCCTGGGTTATCGCCATCATCATGATGATGGCGGGTGCCCTGGCCATTTATACGCTGCCAGTGGAACAGTATCCGGCAGTGGCCCCGCCAGCGGTGACCATCGCCGGTAACTATCCCGGCGCCTCGGCAAAAACCGTGGAAGACTCGGTCACACAGGTGATTGAGCAGCAGATGAGTGGCATCGATAATCTGCTCTACATCGGCTCCAGCAGCGATTCCTTCGGCAACGCCCAGATCACGCTGACATTTGCCCCGGGGACCGACGCGGATATCGCCCAGGTTCAGGTGCAGAACAAGTTGCAACTGGCCACCCCGCTACTGCCCCAGGAAGTGCAGCAACAAGGGCTGCAGGTCAGCAAATCCTCGGATTCGTTCCTGATGGTGGTGTCATTTTCCTCCGAGGATGGCAGCCTCAGCCGGGCCGATCTGGCCGACTATGTGGCCTCCAATGTGCAGGATCCGATCAGCCGGGTACCGGGTGTCGGCAAGATTCAGCTGTTTGGCTCCCCCTACGCCATGCGTATCTGGCTGGACCCGAACAAACTGAACAAATACGACCTGACGCCCCAGGACATTACCCAGACGGTTCAGGTACAGAACAACCAGGTGGCCAGTGGCCAGTTGGGTGGCGCCCCTGCGGTGGAAGGCCAGCAGCTCAATGCCAACATCATTGCCCAGACGCGCCTGCAAAGTACCGAACAGTTCCAGAATATCCTGCTCAAGGTCAATCCGGATGGGTCTCAGGTATTCCTGCGGGATGTAGCCCGGGTAGAACTCGCTGCCCAGAACTATGATGTGGTGGGGCGCTATAACGGCCAGCCTGCCGCCGGCCTGGCCATCAGCCTGGCCTCCGGCGCGAACGCGCTGGATACCGCTGATGCGGTGCGGGCTCGCCTGGAAGAATTAAAACCCTTCTTCCCCGACAAGATGGAAATGGATTACCCCTACGACACCACCCCGTTCGTGGAGATCTCCATTGAGGAAGTGGTCCATACCCTGTTCGAAGCCATCGTGCTGGTCTTCCTGGTGATGTACCTGTTCCTGCAAAATTTCCGGGCTACCCTGATTCCCACCATTGCGGTACCGGTAGTACTGCTCGGCACCTTCGGTGTATTGGCGGCCTTCGGTTTCTCCATTAATACCTTGACCATGTTCGGCATGGTGTTGGCCATTGGTCTGCTGGTGGACGATGCCATCGTGGTGGTAGAAAACGTGGAACGGGTCATGCACGAAGAAGGCTTACCCCCCAAGGAAGCCACCCGCAAATCCATGGGCCAGATAACCGGCGCCCTGGTGGGTATTGCCCTGGTACTGTCAGCGGTATTTATCCCCATGGCGTTCTTCCCCGGCTCCACCGGGGCGATTTACCGGCAATTCTCGATCACCATTGTCTCCGCCATGGTTCTATCCGTGCTGGTTGCCCTGATCCTCACCCCTGCCCTGTGTGCCACCATGCTCAAGGCCAAGGATGCCGAGCACCAGACCAACAAGGGGTTCTTCGGCTGGTTCAACCGCACCTTTGATCGCAGCAGCATGGCTTATCAGGGCCGGGTGGAAAAAATTCTCGGCCGCCGCGGTCGTTATCTGGCGATCTATGTGGTGATCGTCGGCGTATTGGGCTTTTCCTTTATGCGCCTGCCTTCCAGCTTCTTGCCGGAAGAGGATCAGGGCATGATGTTTACTCTGGTCACACTGCCGGCCGGCTCCACCCAGGAACAGACCGTGGACGTGCTGAAGAAGATGGAGACGTATTACCTCAACGAGGAAACCTCCGCCGTGGATGGCCTGTTTACCGTTGCGGGCTTCAGTTTTACCGGCCAGGGGCAGAACGCCGGGCTGGCATTTGTGAACCTGAAAGACTGGAACGAGCGGGACTTGTCAGTGGATGGCGTCGACCAGGTGGTGGGCCGCTCCATGGGCTTCTTCGCCAGCATCCGCGAGGCCATGATCTTTGCCCTCAATCCACCCTCGATCCCCGAACTCGGTAACGCCAGTGGCTTTGACTTTCAGCTGCTGGATCAGGCCGGCCGAGGTCACGACGCGTTGATACAGGCCCGTAACCAGTTACTGGGCATGGCCAGCCAGGACCCTCGCCTGGCCGGCGTGCGCCCCAATGGCCTGGAAGACAGCCCGCAATATCAACTGGATATTGACCAGCAGAAAGCCAAGGCGTTGGGACTCAGCATCAGCGATATCAACAGCACCCTGCAGATTGCCTGGGGCTCAAGCTATGTGAACAACTTTGTCGACCGGGGTCGGGTGAAACGGGTGTATGTACAGGCTGACGCGCCCTATCGCATGCTGCCGGAAAACATTAATGACTGGTATGTGCGCAACAACCAGGGCGAAATGGTGCCTTTTTCCGCCTTTGCCACCGGCCACTGGACCTACGGGTCACCAAAGCTGGAACGCTATAATGGTGTCTCCTCGGTGAACATTCAGGGCAACGCGGCACCCGGCTACAGTACCGGTGATGCCATGGATGCCATGGAAGAGCTCACCGCCAAGTTGCCTGCCGGGTTCGGCTCCGAATGGACCGGCCTTTCCTATCAGGAGCGCCAGTCCGGTGATCAGGCGCCGGCCCTGTATGCGATTTCCCTGCTGGTAGTATTCCTTTGCCTGGCGGCGCTCTACGAGAGCTGGTCCATTCCCTTCGCAGTCATGCTGGTGGTACCGCTCGGCGTGATCGGTGCGGTGCTGGCTGCCACCTTCCGCGGACTGGAGAACGATGTGTTCTTCCAGGTAGGCCTGCTTACCACCATCGGGCTATCGGCGAAAAACGCCATTCTGATTGCGGAATTTGCCCTGGAGTTGGAACAGAAAGGCGAGCACCTGGTCAAGGCCACCCTGGAAGCGGTACGCATGCGGCTACGCCCGATTCTGATGACCTCGCTGGCCTTCATGCTCGGCGTCACCCCGCTGATGATCAGCACCGGCGCCGGTGCCGGTGCCCGTAACGCCATCGGTACCGGGGTATTTGGTGGCATGCTCACGGCCACGGTGCTGGCGATTTTCTTTATCCCCCTGTTCTATGTGGTAGTACGCAAGCTCGCCGGCGTTCCACTGAATGGCAAACCGAAAGAGAAAGCGGGCCACTGATCCGGCTTTCAAGCTGCCAGGCCCCAAGTGGGCCTGGCAGTTTCTCCTTCCTTCCCTGCAATACTATTTCCCCGCTTCCGACGGCCGTTCGTCGCCCCTCGATTTCGTTCATCCCCTCTGTGAAGTCTGCGTGAAAAGAACCATGGTACTTATATAACCCTAATGAGGGCATGGCTATATTTTGTGAAGCAGATTTGGAAAAAAGCACACCAATAAGGTATTCGGCGAACATCGACAAAACTGTACCGTTCGTCCACCCATACTTTCATTTCCGTCTTCTGCCAATATAAAAATAGTTGCTCATGTCCTGAGGGGAAATAGCAGCCTGTGCTGCTTTAGCGGTCTCAACCGGGATCCGGGGAACAGAATGGACGTAGCAGCTACACAGGGAAGGGTCATGGATAGACTCAACATCCTGGTGGTGGACGACAGCACCACCATACGAAGCCTTATCACCGCCAAATTGCACGAACTGGCCGCCGGCTCCTATGACCTGGACATTGCCCAGGCCGCCGATGGTTGCCAGGCACTGGCATGTGCCGAGAAACGCCCTTTCGATTTGATTTTCCTGGATGTGGAAATGCCGGTGATGGGTGGTCTTGAGGCCTGTACTGCCCTGCGCCAGAAAGGCAGCCCGGCCCGTATCGCCATGCTCTCCAGCATGACCTCCGCAGAAGCCCATCTGGCCGGCCGCCAGGCCGGGTGCGACAACTATCTCGTCAAACCGCCCCATGACGCCGATCTGCGTTCCATTTTACGACTGGCCTCATTGCGCAAACTCGCCGCCGGCTGAACAGCAACGTCGATACCAATAACAACGCATGACAGGTTCAAGGGGGAGAAGGCCCGATGCAGGAAAACGACAAGGCGCTGCAAAGTTTTCTGATCGAAAGTGACGAAAACCTGGGGCAGCTGGAACAGGATATCGTAGCGCTGGAACGTGCGCCGCAGGACAGCGACCTTATTGCCAGCGCCTTCCGCGCCATTCATACCATCAAGGGCACCTGCGGCTTCTTTGGCTTCACGCACCTGGAAACCCTGAGCCATGCCCTGGAAGATATTCTCGGCGCCATGCGCGCAGGCGATCAACACATGGCCCTGCCTCACGCCACGGCCCTCCTGGACGTCGTGGATGAAATTCGTGTT
>NZ_JBNPEC010000132.1:0-3939 GCF_051117345.1 Alcanivorax sp. | reverse complement strand
CAAACCGCAGGTTCCCATCATTGACCACCTGGATTGGAATCGTCTGCTGCTCCCCCAGAAAGCCTACGCGGACGCGGCCATCGCCATGAGTCTGTATGGCTATCGTCTGGTGGATGATATCGAGACCGGTGATGAGGCGGCAGCGAAGGATGCCCATCTGCTTCTGGACCTGCTCACCCCGGTACTGAAAAGCTGGCCCTCGGAATTTGGTGTCAAAGCCAACGACATGGCCATTCAGGTGTTTGGTGGCGCCGGTTACACCCGCGAATACCCGGTGGAACAGGTGTGGCGTGACAACCGCCTCAATCCCATTCACGAAGGCACCACCGGTGTGCAGGGCATGGACCTGCTAGGTCGCAAGGTGTGGATGGCCAGTGGCAAGGGGCTGCAACTGCTGGCCCAGCGTATCCTGGCGGATGTGGCGCATACTACGGATGACCGCTGCCTGCCGTTTGCCCAGGCACTGAAAGCCATGCTGCCGCGCGTTGAAGCGGCCACGGCAGCTGCCGGCAAGTTGATGGCAGAGCAGGGGCCGCGCATGGCCTTGTCCAATGCCAATGCGTACCTGCAACTGATGGGGCATACCGTGGCAGCCTGGATGTGGTTGCGCCAGGCCAATGCGGCAGCGGCACTGGATACCCCCGAAGACACGGATTTTGCTCAGGGTAAATTGCAGGCAGCACAGTATTTTTTCCACTGGGAGTTGCCCCGTGTGGAACTGGACGCGCAACGATTGATTGATGCCGACGACACCTTTATCAACATGGACAACCGCTGGTTCTGATTTCCGAACATTGTGTGCCTATCGTCATCAGGCTCGGGACCTGCCTCGGCAGGAATAGCTATGACGGTATTTTCAAGCCTCCCCTGTGGAGGCTTTTTTTTGCTTTGCTTTCAGGGCGCCGCTGAAAGATTCTTGTACCCTGAGACCTCATTCTGGATGAAAGAACCTTAATCCAGAATCGCTGACTGCCACCGCTAATTGCGTAGGGTGCACTGAGCCTACGTTTCTAGAAGCTACGGGTTTGCGACCATAAAAAAGCCCGGCAAGGCCGGGCTTTTTCGCTGTTAACTATTAATTGTTAACTATTCACTGTTTTTCTCACCCTTCCCACTTGCGCAGTACCAGGCTGGCATTGGTGCCACCAAAACCGAAGCTGTTGCTCAGCACGGTGGCTGGGCCGCTGTCCTTGCCCTGCACCAGAATCGGCAGTCCCTCAGCCTTTTCATCCAGCGTCTCGATATTGGCGCTCAGGGCCGTAAAGTCATGCTGCATCATCAGCAGGCTGTAGATGGCTTCGTGAACCCCTGCCGCGCCCAGGCTGTGACCGGACAGGCTCTTGGTGGAGCCGATGTCCGGGCAGTTGTCGCCGAATACTTCGCGAATGGCTTTCAGCTCGGCCACATCCCCCACCGGGGTGCTGGTGCCGTGGGCATTAATGTAATCGACCTTGCCGTCCATGGTGGCCAGTGCCTGGCGCATGCAACGGGCGGCGCCTTCACCATTGGGGGCGACCATGTCATGGCCGTCGCTGGTGGCGCCGTAGCCGATCACTTCTGCGTAGATTTTTGCGCCACGGGCTTTGGCATGTTCCAGCTCTTCGACGACGACCATGCCGCCACCGCCAGCGATGACAAAACCATCACGGCTTTCATCGTAGGCCCGGGAAGCGGTTTCCGGGGTGTCGTTGTACTTGCTGGACAGGGCGCCCATGCCGTCGAACAGACAGCTCAGGGTCCAGTGTTCCTCTTCACCGCCGCCGGCGAATACCACATCCTGTTTGCCTAGTTGAATCTGCTCCACCGCGTTGCCGATACAGTGGGCGCTGGTGGCACAGGCGGACGCGATGGAATAGTTGATGCCCTTGATCTTGAAGGGTGTGGCCAGGCAGGCGGAGACGGTAGAGGCCATCACCCGGGGCACCAGATAGGGGCCTACGCGTTTAACACCGCGATTGCGGGCGATGTCGGCAGCTTCCACCTGGTTAAAGGAGGAGTGGCCACCGGAGCCGGCGATCAGCCCGGTACGCTCGTTACTGACCTGGTCTTCTTCCAGGCCGGCATCGGTGATCGCCTGCTGCATGGCGATGTAGGCATAGGCTGCGGCGTCTCCCATGAAACGGCGAGGCTTGCGGTCGATGAAGTCTTCCAGTGCGATTTCCGGGGTGCCGGCAACGTGGCTGCGCATGCCCAGCTCTTTGTAGTCTTCCTTGAAGCGAATGCCGGAACGGCCCTCGCGCAAGGACCGAGTGACGCTATCGGTATCGTTGCCCAGGCAGGAGACAATGCCCATTCCTGTGATGACTACGCGGCGCATGATTGACTCCTAAAATCCGTCGGTGGAAGTGAACAGGCCCACGCGCAGGTCTTCGGCAAGGTAGATCTCCTTGCCGTCAACGCTGACGGTGGCATCGGCGATGCCTAGAATCAGCTTGCGGGAAATAACCCGTTTCACGTCCAGTTTGTACGTGACTTTCTTGGCGGTTGGCAGAATCTGCCCGGAGAATTTCACACTCCCCACACCCAGGGCGCGACCGCGGCCTGGGTGGCCCAGCCAGCCCAGCAAAAAGCCCAGCAACTGCCAGGTAGCATCCAGGCCCAGGCAGCCGGGCATGACTGGATCACTTTCAAAGTGGCATTCGAAAAACCACAGGTCCGGGCGAATATCCAGCTCGGCGATAATTTCGCCTTTACCGTACTTGCCACCCTGATCGCTGATATGGGTAATACGATCCATCATCAGCATGTTGGGCAGTGGCAGGCGCGCGTTGCCGGGCCCGAAAAGCTCGCCGTGGGCGCAGGCAAGCAGGTCCTCGCGATCGTAGGAGGATTTCTGTTCTGTTGTAGTGCTCAAAGTCTTACTCCGTGAAGGCCTGATGGCACATTCCGAGTATATGGATGATTTATGACGTTTTATCTGCACCGCTATGACACGGTGTCATGATCGAACGCATACTAGCAAAGCCAAGTGAAAGCATACGAATAGCAAGCGTCTCAAAATATGTCGAAAGGATGGCTTTACCGAAAATGACCGATGAACGGACAATAAAGACACAGGTCTATGCTTCCTGAGGATCAATTGCGGCTCGGGAACCGTTGAAATTCATCAGGTGTTGTTCAGCGACTCCCGCCACGCCACGGACTTGCAATTGCCGGACCATGTACCGATGCTATGCGCGCCGGACCGCGCGTAACGGCGGTTTGACAGGCATCGGACAGTAAAAAGCGGATTGAGGAGCTCTTGTGGCGGCAGAAATCGGGCATCTATCCCTGTGGTTGGCACTGGCTGCAGCCCTGTGCTTATCGGTATTCCCGTTGATCGGGGTGCATCGTAACATCCTCGCCCTGCAATGGTATGCCCGCCCACTGGCCTGGGTGCAGTGGCTGGCACTGACCTTTTCCATGGTCTGCCTGGGCTATAGCTTCTACATTAACGATTTCTCTGTGGCCTATGTGGCCAATCACAGCAACTCCGCGTTGCCGCTGGCCTATCGGCTGTCCGCCATATGGGGTGGCCATGAAGGCTCGCTGCTGCTGTGGGGCTGGATGCTGGGCGGTTGGGCGGCCATGGTCGGGGTGCTCAGTCGTAGCGTTCCCCTGCATATGGTCGCCCGGGTGTTGTCCGTGATGGGCATGATCTCGGTGGGCTTTCTGCTGTTTATGCTGCTCACATCGAACCCCTTTGATCGCGTTCTGCCTTGGTTCCCCCTGGACGGGGCGGATCTGAATCCGCTGCTGCAGGACCCGGGCCTGATCATTCACCCGCCCATGCTGTACATGGGGTATGTGGGCTTTTCCGTGGCGTTTGCCTTTGCCGTGGCCGGGCTGCTGGCAGGCAACATGGACCCGGCCTGGGCCCGCTGGGCTCGGCCCTGGACCACTGTTGCCTGGAGCTTTCTTACCGTGGGCATCGCCCTGGGTTCCTGGTGGGCCTATTAC